>NZ_SRIO01000009.1 GCF_004684205.1 Candidatus Macondimonas diazotrophica | reverse complement strand
AAGGACCGAAGTTACCCCGGCGAGCACGAAGGGATCATTGACCGGGCGACCTGGGACAAGGTGCAAGCCATCCTGGAGGACAACAAACCGGTCAAAGTATCCATGGCCAGAACCAAAATGGTCGCACCGCTGAAAGGCGTCATCCGCTGCGGCCACTGCGGATGCGCGATGGGACCGACCTACGCCCGCAAGAACGGCCGCCACTACACCTATTACATCTGCCAGAAGGACAGCAAACGGACCGTGAGCCGGTGCCCGCTCAAACGGATTCCCGCCGGGGACATCGAGCAGGCAGAGCGGGAGCGTCTGTTCAAGCAGAAAGACCAGCTCGAGATGGAGCTGTCACAGTCGCGGGAACAGGCGCTTGAACTGATGAGCCCGGCAACGATCAGCAGGGCAAGGCCGAGATGCTGACGACCGTCAACCGCCAGGCGGTCGAGCTCTCGAAACAACTGACCCATGTGAGCGAGCGATGCAGAGCCTACCAGGGGAACAGCATCACGGAACAGGATGTGTCGGAGGCCTTCCAGAATGTGGAGGGCTTCTGGGAAGACCTTTTCCCGGTGGAACGAAACCGGCTCATCCGCCTCCTGGTGGATAAGGTCGAGATCCGCGAGACCGGAATCGACATGGAGCTGCGCACCAACGGACTGACAACGCTAATCGCCGAGCTGGCCGGTCTGGCATGCGAAGTCACGGAACGGAGGACAAGCCGATGAAAATGAAGCCGACCATTACCGTTGCCGACAACGGCAACCTGCAGATCCATATCCCGATGATGATCCGGCGCATGCGCGGCCGCAAGACGGTCATCGCTCCCCAGGCCCTGGATGGAGAAATCACCGGAGCGCAGGAACCGGTGCAGTCCGCCGTCCTTCAGGCGCTGGGAATGGCCTTTTCCTGGGCCGACAGGCCTCGAATCCGGCCAGATCAAGTCCATCAGCGAGCTTGCCCGTACCCTCGACGTCGATGGCTCGTATGTGGCCCGCATTCTCAAGCTGACGACCCTGGCCCCCGATATCGTCGAGGCCCTGATCAACGGCGAGGAACCAAACGGGTTATCGCTGGCCAAGCTGACCCAGACCTTTCCCGAGGACTGGGCCGAGCAGCGCCGCCAGTTCGGCTTCGCCACCGACTGACGACCGGAACGGAGACCGCCCCAGAGAGCCGACCATCAGCGTCGGCTTTTCTTCTTTAGGGGGCAGGAAGCCGGAGTTGACCGCGCTTCTTTTCATGGCCGAGGCGGGCGATTTTGAAAAAAACGTCCGGTTGCGGCATCGAACGATGACCTAAGACAACCGCCCAAAATGGCAATCAGCCGCAAACCCATATCAATCAAGGATGTAGCTTTCCGGACGAGCTTCGGACTTGGTCCGGAGAAAACAGAGAATCAGGGGCCAAACAGAGAAAGAAAGGCGGGAAGATGGGGAGAATCGATGGTGCGGAGAGGTGCTTTGGAAAGATGTGAAACGGGTGCAAACCCTTTAGAAACAAGGGGAAAAAGAAAACCCGTCACCCCGGAGAATGACCCCAGAAAGACGGGTTTGTCTTTTCTAAATGGTGGAGGCGGCGGGAATCGAACCCGCGTCCGAAAATCCTCTACCGTTGGCTCTACATGCTTGTCCCAGTCAATTATTTTAACCGGCTGCTACCCGACGGGCAGGGAAGACAGACGGCGAGCCCGGATAGTTTTAGCGATTCGGCCCCGGGCGGGTGATATCGCGATCCTGTGAGCGATGACGCCTGGAGTCCGGGCGCACAGGCACGGCCCCGGTCAGACGGCACCCTACCGGGTTTTAAGCGGCGAGTGCGTAGTTGTCGTCGTTGGCAACTATTTGGTTTTGCAGTGTGATTAACGAGGGGCACTGCACCTCGGCATGCACCGCGGGCTTCGCGACCTCCGTCGAAACCAGGTCGCCCCCGTGTTGTTGAGTAAGACACTATACGCGCCGGCAGGTTCCCTGTCAGCGCGCGTGTTTCATGATTCGGCCCTTCTCGCGCTGCCAGTCGCGATCGCGTTCGCTGGCGCGCTTGTCGTGGGCCTGCTTGCCTTTGGCGAGGCCGAGCTCGACCTTGCAGCGACCGTGCTTCCAGTACAGGGCGAGCGCAATGATGGCGTAGCCCTTGCGCTCCACGGCGCCGATCAGCCGATCGAGTTCACGCCGGTGCAGGAGGAGCTTGCGCGTGCGCTGGGCCTCGGGAACGTAGTGGGTCGACACGGTGGGCAGTGCAGTGATCAGGGCGCCCAGCAGCCAGGCTTCACCGTTCTTGATGATCACGTAGCTGTCCACCAATTGGACGCGGCCGGCGCGCAGCGCCTTGACCTCCCAGCCTTCCAAAGCGATCCCGGCTTCGAGGCGCTCTTCGATGAAGAAGTCGTGACGGGCTTTTTTGTTGACGGCGATGGTGGAGCCCGTACCATGGCCGTTCGATGCAGTTGTTTTGGACATTTGCGAGCGATTATAAAGCAAGCCCATCGCAGAAAGCAGGGCAGTCGATCCGAGGAAATGGGAGCGCGTGCGTTGGCGGATGAAAGCGCTGCGATCACGGTGACGGTGGTCTATGCCCGGCCGGATCAGGTCTGGCGTGTGGCGGTTGATCTGCCGGCCGGATCCCGCGTGGGCGATGCGCTGCGGGCCAGTGGTCTGGCGGAGTGCATTGGCGAGGTGGATCTGCTTGCCGCGCCGGTTGGCGTATTCGGCGAGGCCTGCGAGCGCGACCGCCTGCTGCGCGCCGGCGACCGGGTGGAAATTTATCGGGCCTTGCCCGTGGATCCGAAGCAAGCACGCCGACGCCGAGCCGAGCAGGCGCGGGCGGCGGCGAAATCCCGACAGGCCGGCGCCTGATGCGTGCTCAGTCCTGGCTCAGAACTTGTTTGGTTTGACCCGGCTGGACTTTTCAACGCAGGCGTAAAATTCCTCGCCCTGGGGCTCGTGTTCCACGCGCGCGAGGCGATCCTGCTCGAAAAACACGGTCAGCCGGCAAGTTTCTTTATCACGGCGGCTGCGGTGGTAAAATACATAATCCCACCGATTGTCGTCGAACAGATTCTTCAGGACCGGACGGCCAAGCAGGTATTGCACCTGATCACGGGTCAGGCCCGGTGCCAGCTGGCTCAGGCTGGAGCGGCTGAGCGAGTTTCCCTGGCGAAGGTCGGGTTTGTAAACGAAACATCCGCTGAGCAGGACGCCAAGCGACAGGGTCAACAAGAGAAGTGGTCGTTTCATAAGGGGCCACGATCGTTTTGAGACTCGCCATCTTAGCGAAAAATGTACCGGGTGACGATGGGTCTCCCAGGAATGGAGAGCAGCAAATTGGAATCCAAGGACATCCGCAAAGTTGGCCTGAAGGTCACGCTTCCCCGGCTCAAGATCCTCGAAATGCTCGAGTCGGGCGATTCCCGGCACATGAGCGCGGAAGACCTCTACAAGGCCCTGCTCGAGTCGGGCGAGGAAATCGGCTTGGCCACGGTCTATCGCGTGCTGACCCAGTTCGAAAGTGCGGGACTGGTGAATCGTCTCAACTTCGAAAGCGGCCATTCGGTCTTCGAGATCAACCAGGGCAAACACCACGACCACATGCTCTGCATCAAATGCGGGCGGGTGGACGAGTTCATCGACGATGCCATCGAGGCCCGTCAGGCCGCCATCGCCGAGCGCATGGGCTATGACATGACCGATCACAGCCTCTACATCTACGGTGTCTGTCCCGATTGCCGCGCGGAGGGCACCAGCAGCTACACCGTGCCGGATGGCGAGGACGAGGCCGCTGCCGACTGAAGCGCCTGGGCGCGCAGCTCGCGGGCGTGCGCCCGCGCCCGTTCCGTGATGGTCTGGCCACCCAGCATGCGCGCCAGTTCTTCGATGGCTTCCGATTCGGTCAGGGGAACGACCCGGGTGCGGGTCTGTGCATCCAGAACCTCCTTGGCCACCCGATAGTGCTGCTGCGCATAGGCCGCCACCTGTGCCTGATGCGTGACGCACAAGACTTGCCGATAGGTCGCCAGATCGGACAGGCGCTGCCCGATGAGCGCGGCCACTGCGCCGCCGACGCCGGCATCCACTTCGTCGAAGATCATGCATCCCGCCGGTGCATGGTGGGTCGCAACCACCGCAATCGCCAGCGCGATGCGTGACAGCTCTCCGCCCGAGGCCACCCGCGCCAGCGGCTTGAGGGGCTGGCCCGGATTCATGCTGAGGGTGATTTCCACCCGGTCGTATCCATTCGGTGAAAGTCGGTCGGCTTGCGGCGCAACGCTGAAGTCGACTTGGGCATGGGGCAGTCCGAGGACCCGGACCTGCGCTTCGATCTGTGTGGCCAGGTGCGTTGCCGTCTCGCGCCGCGCGGCGCTCAGCCGCTCGGCGGCGCGGGCGTAGGTCGAACGGGCCGCCGCTTCCTGCGCTTCGAGTTCGGCGTGGCGTTCGGCCTGGTGCTCCAGCTCCTCCAGCTCGCGAGACAGCCGCTCCTGAACCTCCGGAAGATCTTCGGGCGCGCACTGATGCTTGCGGGACAGCTGGTGGTAGTCTGCAATGCGGTTCTCGAGCCAGGCGAGCCGCTCCGGATCGACCTGCGCATCGGCCAGATAGTGCGCCAGCGCCCGTTCGGCTTCCTGCGCTGGAATCAGGGCCTGTTCGAGCAACAGAGCCACCTCGTTGAGCGTCGGGTCGAGCCGGCAGGCTTCGGCCATGTCGCGGTGCGCCTGCTGGAGGGCGGGCACGGTGGGCGCATCCTCACCGGCCAGCCGGTCGAGCGTTGCTTGCGCCAGGCTCAGCAGTCGTTCGCCATGGGCGTGGCGCTTGTGTTCCGCGACCAGCGCCGACCATTCCGCGGTCTGGGGGGTGTGCGCTTGAAGCTCGCTGATCTGGGCCTGCAGCCAATCGGCCTGGGCGGCACCGTTGCCGGCGGACTGATCGATCCGGCTGCGAGCGTCGAGGATTTCCCGGAGTGCGGTGTAGGCATGATTCACCTCGGCCAGCAGCGCGTCATGGCCGCCGATACGGTCCAGCAGCGCGCGCTGCGCGGCATTCTGCAACAGGCTTTGATGCGCATGCTGGCCATGGATCTCGAGCAACATGGGTCCAAGGATGCGCAGTGTCTGAGCGGTAACCATGCGTCCATTGAGGGTCATGCGCGAGCCGCCATCGCGCTGCAGGACCCGGCGCAGCTGGCAACTGTCGCCGTCGTCGAGCCCTTCGTCGGCCAGCCAGTGGGCCACCGCGGGCAGATCGCGCAGGTCGAACGCGGCGCTGAGTTCGGCGCGGCTGGCGCCGGTGCGGATCAGATCCAGGCGGGCCCGGTCACCCAGCAGCAGGCCGAGCGCATCGATCAGAATCGATTTGCCGGCGCCGGTTTCGCCGGTCAGCGTGGAAAAGCCGGGCCCGAAGTCCAGCTCCAGGTGGTCGATGAGGGTGTAGTTGCGGATTTCCAGGCGCGTCAGCATGGCGCAGGGGCCTCATGGGATCGGTTGGCTGCCCCAGCGTAGTTTGCTGCGCAGGATCCGGAAATAGTCATGATTGGTGGGGTGGATCAACGTGAGTACAAAGTCGCTGCGGCGGATCCGCACCGTGTCCCCATTGCGGAGCTCGACGCTATTCTGACCGTCCCAGGTTACCTGCACCGGATTGGTATTGCGCGCAGCGATCCGGATCTCGATCTGGGCGGAGTCGCCGACCACCAGCGGGCGGTCCGCCAGGGCGTGCGGGCAGATCGGCACCAGGACGATGGCATGGAGCTGCGGGTGCATGACCGGCCCACCGCCGGAGAGGGCGTAGGCGGTCGATCCGGTCGGTGTGGCGACGATGAGGCCGTCGGCGCGGTGATTGTTGACGTAGTGGCCGTCGATGTAGGTGTCGAAGTCGATCAGGCGCGCGACATGATGTTTGTTGATGACCACATCGTTGAGCGCCGTGTCCCGATGCAACACCGTCTTGCCGCGCAGGGCCGAACCTTCGAGCAGAAAGCGCTGATCGGTCTGGTAGTCACCGGCCAGAATGGCATCCAGCGCCAGTTCCAGCTGGGCTGGTGGGATGTCCACCATGAACCCCAGGCGACCGAGATTGATGCCCACCAGGGGCACCTGCTGGGGACCGACCGCGCGCGCCGCGTCCAGAAAGGTACCATCACCCCCGATGACGATGATGAGTTCGGCCTGACGGGCCAGCTCGCTGCGCGCCATGAGTGGAATCTTGGGATCGGGATTGGCCGCTTCGCAGCGCTCGTCGAGCAGGATGCGGCGGCCACGCCGGTCCAGGTATGCAACCAGCGGCGCCAGCGTGGCGGTGAGCTGCGCATTGGCGGCATTCCCGATCAGGCCGATGGTCGAAAATCGCGGCGGAGATGGCGAATTGGACATGCGACGCTCTTTTTCCGTGGCAGGTGGACGACATGACAAGTCGTTGACACTGCTCGTTGACCGTTGGTATCGTCCTTTTTGGCACTCTGGCCTGGAGAGTGCCAGGCCTGTGGCGGACAGGGCCATTCTGGGTGAGGATGATGTCCACGACAACACCACATGCATTGAGCGAACGCGCCCAAGTCGTGCTCAAGACGCTCATCGACCGGTTCATCCGTGACGGTGAGCCGGTCGGATCGCGCACGGTCGCGCGCGAGAGCGGACTCGATCTGAGTCCGGCGTCGATTCGCAATGCCTTGCTCGATCTGGAAGAGCAGGGCTTTTTGCAGTCGCCGCATACCTCCGCGGGTCGCGTCCCGACCGTGCGCGGATATCGCGTGTTTGTCGACAGTCTGCTGACGGTTCAGCCGCTCGAGCTCGCCCAGTTGCAGCTGCTGGAGCGTGAGCTGTCCGGCGGTGAGTCGGTGACGCGCCAGCAGGTGCTCGATACGGCCTCCCGTCTGCTCTCCGGCATCACGCACATGGCCGGTGTGGTGACACTGCCGCGCCGCGAACAGCTGGGCTTGCGTCACATCGAATTTCTGCCACTGTCCGATCAGCGGGTGCTCGCCGTGCTGGTGTTCGAAGGGCAAGAGGTGCAGAACCGCATCCTCCAGGTGGAGCGATCCTTCAGCGCGGCCGAATTGCAACAGGCCTCGAACTATCTCAACAGCCTGTTCACCGGCAAGGGTGTGCAGCAGGTTCGCGAGTCCCTGGTCGAGGAGATGCGACGCACACGTGCGGACATGGATACGCTCATGCGCACGGCCGTGGAGCTGGCCAGTGCGGTGTTGGACACGCCCGAAGAGGCGGATTACGTCATTGCCGGGCAGTCGAACCTCATGGATTTCAAGGAGCTTTCCGACATCGAGAAGCTGCGCGCCTTGTTCGATGCCTTCACCACCAAGCGCGAGATGCTGCATTTGCTGGATCAGGCGCTGGAAGCACAGAGCGCGCAGATTTTCATCGGCGAGGAGTCCGGCTATCACGTGCTCGACAATTGCAGCGTGGTGAGCGCACCCTATCAGGTCAATGGTCAGGTGGTCGGCGTACTGGCCGTGATTGGCCCGACGCGCATGGCTTACCAGCGGGTGATCCCGATCGTCGATATTACGGCTCGGCTGCTCGGCACGGCCTTGAATTTGGGCAGCTGATCCCCATCATGACTCCGCTTCCCGGACTGTAGCAGTTCGGCGGGCGGATTTTTTTGTTTCATCGAATCCGGTAATGGAGCGGCCTATGAACCCATCCGATATGAACGACGACGCGGTCTCGCAGGACGGCGACGTGCCGAACGACGCGGCGACCGGCGACGATCTCGGGGAGCGGCTCGCGCAGGCTGAGCGCAAGGCCAGCGAAAACTGGGATCTGTACCTGCGTGCCCGCGCAGATCTGGAAAACCAGCAACGCCGCATGGTGCGCGAACTGGAAAACGCCCACAAATTTGCCTTGGAGCGGTTTGTCAACGATCTGCTGCCGGTTAAGGACAGTCTGGAACTGGGCCTGACGGCGTCGGAGCAGAACCAGGGCGATGTAGGCGCCTTGCGCGAAGGAATGACGCTGACCCTGAAGATGCTGGGCGCTGCCCTGGAGAAGGCCGGCGTGCGCGAAATCGCCCCTCAGGGCGAGCCGTTCGACCCCCAGTGGCATGCCGCAGTGTCCATGCAGGAATCGACCGAGGCGTCGGAAAACACGGTTTTGCAGGTGATGCAGAAAGGGTATGCCTTGAATGATCGGCTGGTCCGTCCGGCCATGGTCGTGGTGGCCCGCGCGCCGGCGGGTTGAGCCGGGGCCTTGAAAGCCGTTTTCGCCGTCCCCATGTTGGACGAAACCTGAATTTTTACGTTTTTTTTGGGAGTGGATGCAGCCATGGGCAAAATCATCGGCATCGATTTAGGGACCACCAACTCCTGCGTGGCCGTACTGGAAGGGAATACCCCGAAGGTCCTCGAAAACAGCGAGGGTGCCCGCACCACGCCGTCGATCGTCGCCTACACCAAGGACGGCGAGATCCTGGTGGGCCAGGGCGCCAAGCGTCAGGCGGTCACCAATCCGCAGAACACGCTCTATGCGGTCAAGCGCCTGATCGGACGCAAGTTCGATGACACCGTGGTGCAGAAGGACATCAACGTGGCGCCTTTCAAGATCGTGCGCGCCGACAATGGCGATGCCTGGGTCGAGGCCGATGGCCGCAAGATGGCGCCCCAGGAAGTCTCTGCGCAGATCCTGCGCAAGATGAAAAAGACAGCCGAGGATTATCTGGGCGAGACCGTCGCCGAGGCAGTCATCACCGTGCCGGCCTATTTCAACGACGCCCAGCGCCAGGCCACGAAGGATGCCGGCCGCATTGCGGGTCTCGACGTCAAGCGCATCATCAACGAGCCGACCGCGGCGGCGCTGGCCTATGGTCTGGACAAGAAGCGCGGCGACCAGAAGATCGTGGTCTATGACCTGGGTGGCGGGACGTTCGACGTTTCGGTGATTGAAATCGCTGATGTCGAAGGCGAGCACCAGTTCGAGGTGCTGGCCACCAACGGCGATACCTTCCTGGGCGGCGAGGATTTCGATCTGCGCATCATCGATTACCTCGCGGGTGAATTCCAGAAGGAAAACACCATCGATCTGCGCAAGGATCCCTTGGCTATGCAGCGCCTGAAAGAGGCGGCGGAAAAGGCCAAGATCGAGCTGTCCTCGAGCCAGCAGACCGAGATCAACCTGCCGTATGTGACCGCCGATGCGAGCGGTCCGAAGCATCTGAATCTCAAGCTCACGCGCGCCAAGCTCGAAGCGCTGGTCGAGGATCTCGTCGAGCGTACGATGGAGCCGTGCCGGTTGGCCCTCAAGGATGCGGGGCTGAAGGCCTCCGACATCGATGAAGTGATTCTGGTCGGCGGTCAGACGCGCATGCCGCGGGTTCAGGATGCGGTGAAGTCCTTCTTCGGCAAGGAACCGCGCCGGGACGTGAACCCCGACGAAGCCGTGGCCATCGGTGCAGCGATCCAGGCGGGCGTGCTGGCTGGCGATGTGAAGGACGTGCTGTTGCTCGACGTCACGCCGCTCACCCTGGGCATCGAGACCATGGGTGGGGTGATGACGCCGCTCATCAAGCGCAACACCACCATTCCGACCAAGGCCAACCAGGTGTTTTCCACGGCCGAGGACAACCAGTCCGCCGTGACTATCCACGTGCTTCAGGGTGAGCGTGAGGTCGCGCGCCAGAACAAGTCGCTGGGTCAGTTCAACCTGGAAGGCATTGCACCGGCGCCGCGCGGCATGCCGCAGATCGAGGTCACCTTCGACATCGATGCCAACGGCATCCTGCACGTCTCCGCCAAGGACAAGAACACCGGCAAGGAGGCCAACATCACCATCAAGGCCAGTTCTGGCCTGAGTGAGGATGAAATCGAGCGCATGGTGAAGGATGCCGAGGCGCATGCCGAGGAAGATCGCAAGTTCCACGAGCTCGTCACGGCACGCAACCAGGCCGATAGCCTGGCCTATGGCGTCGAGAAGTCGCTGCGCGATCTGGGCGATCAGGTCGATGCCGAGGAGAAAGGCCGCATCGAAACCGCGCTCAGCGAATTGCGCGAGGCGATTCAGGGTGACGACAAGGCCCTCATCGAGCAGCGTTCTCAGGCGCTGGCCGAAGTCTCGGCAACCCTGGCCCAGCGCGCTGCCGCGGCGGGCGAGGCCGAGGCCGGTTCCACCGCATCGGCGGGCGGCGGGGACGATGATGTCGTGGACGCCGAGTTCCACGAGGTGAAGAACGACGACAACAAATCCGCCTGATCGCATGTGATGGCCATGCACGCCGGTGCTCAGGTCACCGGTGTGCGCGGCCGTGTGTAGGCGTGACCGGGACATGCGGCACGCCAGGTCGACGGATGGATGAAGGACAGCATGGCGAAAGCGGACTACTACGACATTCTGGGCGTGCCCAAGGGCGCGGATGAGGCCGAGATCAAGAAGGCCTATCGACGCCTGGCGATGAAATACCATCCCGACCGCAACCCGGGGGACAAGGCTTCGGAGGAGCGCTTCAAGGAAGTGGCCGAGGCTTGGGAAGTGCTTTCGGATCCCGAAAAGCGCGCCATGTACGACCGCTTCGGCCATGCCGGCATGGGGGGGGCAGCAGGCGGCGGTTTCGGCCAGGGTGACTTCTCCGATGCCTTCGGGGACATGTTCAGCAATGTTTTCAGTGAAATGTTCGGCGCAGGCCGGCGTGGCGGGCGTTCCGGCGGACCGTATCGTGGCGCGGATCTGCGCACGGTCGTGGAAATCGATCTGGAAGCGGCTGCGCGCGGCACGACGGTCGAGATCGAAGTGCCCGGCCACGTAAGCTGCACGCACTGCGACGGCACGGGCGCCGAACCGGGCACCAAGCCCGTGACGTGCCCGGGGTGTGGCGGACATGGTCAGGTCCGGATGCAGCAAGGGTTCTTCTCGCTGCAACAGACCTGTCCGCGTTGTCGCGGCCGCGGCACAATCATCGAAACCCCCTGCAAGAGCTGCAACGGCGCCGGACGCGTGCGACAGGACAAGACGCTGTCCGTGAAGATTCCGGCCGGCATCGACACCGGCGATCGCATTCGCCTCGGGGGTGAGGGTGAGCCAGGTCAGGGCGGCGGTCCGGCCGGCGACCTGTACGTCCAGGTGCAGGTCCGCGAGCACCCGATTTTCCATCGGGATGGACGTGACCTGCTCTGCGAGATGCCGGTCAGTTTCACCACGGTGGCATTGGGTGGTGAGCTTGAGGTGCCGACGCTGAAAGGGAAGGTCAATCTGAAGATCCCGGCCGGCACCCAGACCGGCAAGGTGTTCCGACTGCGAGGCAAGGGCATGCCTGGCCTGCGCGGCGCCGAACCGGGCGATATGCTCTGTCGGGTACAGGTCGAAACGCCGGTCAATCTGACCGCGGAGCAACGTGAGTTGCTCGAGCAGTTCGAATCGCTGATCGGCGAGGGTGAGCGGCGTCACAGCCCGCATGCCAGCAGTTGGCTGGACAGCGTGAAGGGTTTCTTCGATCGCTTCACGTCCTGAATTTCAAGACCGGTGCAGGAGACAGCGTAATGGTGCGGGTGGCGATTGCCGGAGCGGCGGGACGGATGGGGCGGGCACTGTTGGCCGCGGCCCATGGGCGCGATGATCTTTCCGTGACGGTTGCGCTGGAGGCGCCCGGTCACGCGGCGCTGGGTCAGGACGCGGGCGTTCTGGCCGGACTCGAGGCGCTCGGTGTGCCGCTGACCGATGATCTGGCGGAGCAGACCGGACAGTTCGACGTCCTGATCGAGTTCACGCGCCCCGAGCCGACCTTGCTGCACCTGACACAGTGTCGGCAGGACGGCCGCGCAATGGTGATCGGGACGACGGGGCTGGATGCGGCACAACGACAGGCGCTGGAGTCCGCAGCGCGCGATATTCCCATTGTCTTTGCGCCGAACATGAGTGTCGGCGTCAATCTCTCGCTCAAGTTGATGGAAACGGCCGCTCGGGTGCTGGGTGATTCAGTGGATATCGAGATCATCGAAGCTCATCACCGCCATAAGGTCGACGCGCCATCCGGCACCGCGCTGCGCATGGGCGAGGTGATCGCGGACGCGCTGGGCCGCGATCTGCAGAACTGCGCGGTGTATGGGCGTGAAGGGCATACGGGCGCCCGAAACCGGAAAACCATTGGGTTTGCCACGGTGCGCGCTGGCGACATCATCGGCGAGCACACGGTGCTGTTCGCCGGCGAAGGTGAACGGCTCGAGATCACTCATCGCGCCACCAGTCGTGAGAACTTCGCTCAGGGCGCGCTGCGTGCGGCGGTTTGGCTGGGGGGGCGCAGCGCAGGACTCTACGATATGCCGGACGTGCTGGGGCTGTGAGCCGGGTCTGCATGGACATCCGGAGCCGAACTTTCTAAAATTATGCGCGCCCGACTGATCGGGCCCTGTCGCCATGCGACACGACAAGCCCGGCGCGGAAATGGGTTACGGCCTCCGCGCTCCGGCCGGGGTCATGATTGAAGTTTCAGAATTTAACCCACGTCGCGGGCGGGACGAAAATTCCCGTTCCGTTTTCGCACGCCTGTACCGGAGGTGGCCACTTGTCCGTATCCGCCCTGCTCGTTCTTGAAGATGGCAGCGTGTTTTCCGGCCGCTCCTTGGGAGCCGCCGGGATCAGCGCCGGCGAGGTCGTTTTCAACACGGCCATGACCGGCTATCAGGAGGTACTGACCGACGCCTCCTATCATCGCCAGATCGTCACGCTGACTTATCCGCACATCGGCAATGTCGGGGTCAATGCAGCCGATGCCGAATCCGACGGGATCAAGGTGGCGGGGCTCGTCATTCGCGATGCTTCGCAGATCGTGAGCAACTGGCGCGCCGAGCAGAGCATTTCGGACTATCTGGCTGCACAGAACGTCGTCGCCATTGCGGAGATCGATACTCGCCGCCTCACCCGCCTGCTGCGTCAGAAGGGCGCGCTGCGCGGAGCCATCGTCGCCGGAGAATCAAGCCGCGCCGATCACGCGCGTGAGGCGGGTCTGGCCGCAGCCCGCGCCTTTCCCGGGCTGCTCGGTCTCGACCTTGCCCGGGAAGTCAGCACGCCATCGGCTTTCGTTTGGGAAGAGCCGACGCTGTCGCTCGATCCGGAACCCCGCGACCCGGTATCCGGCCGCTTCCATGTGGTGGCTTACGACTTCGGGATCAAGCGCAACATTCTGCGTCTGCTGGTGGACGAGGGCTGCCGGGTTACGGTGGTTCCGGCGACCACGCCGGCGGCGGATGTGCTGGCCATGGCGCCCGACGGCGTGTTTCTGTCCAACGGTCCCGGTGATCCGGAACCCTGCAGTTATGCCATCTCGGCGATCCAAACCTTGCTCGAGCGCCAAGTGCCCCTGTTCGGAATCTGCCTGGGGCATCAGCTGCTGGGACTGGCCAGCGGTGCACGCACGGTCAAGATGAAGTTCGGTCATCATGGTGCCAACCATCCGGTGATGGATCTGGACGCGGGCCGGGTGCTCATCACGAGCCAGAATCACGGGTTTGCACTGGACGAGAGCAGTCTGCCCGCTCATCTGCGGGCGACACACCGATCCCTGTTCGATGGAACCTTGCAAGGCGTGATGCGCACCGATCGGCCGGCATTCGGATTCCAGGGTCACCCGGAAGCCAGTCCCGGGCCGCATGACGTCCGCCCGCTCTTTGCCCGCTTTACCGAAATGATGGAGCGCCAGCGAGCTGTCTGAAGCGCTTTTGCTCCCCCTTTCGATTGACGTACAGGTTTCCCCATGCCCAAACGTTCTGATCTTTCGAGCATTCTCATCCTGGGCGCTGGCCCCATCGTCATCGGCCAGGCCTGCGAGTTCGACTACTCCGGCGCACAAGCCTGCAAGGCGCTGCGTGAAGAGGGGTACCGCGTCATTCTGGTGAATTCCAACCCGGCCACCATCATGACCGACCCGGACACGGCGGATGCGATCTACATCGAGCCGATTCACTGGAAGACCGTTGCCCGGATCATCGAGGCCGAGCGGCCGGACGCCGTGCTGCCCACCATGGGCGGCCAGGTGGCCTTGAATTGCGCGCTGGATCTGGTGCGCGAGGGCGTGCTCGAACGGTTCGGAGCACAGCTCATTGGCGCGAGTGAGGCGGCCATTCACATGGCCGAGGACCGCGATCAGTTCCGCCGCGCCATGACCGACATCGGTCTGGCGACACCGCGCTCGGTCGTGGTGCATTCGATGGACGAAGCGCTGACTCGGCAACCCGAGGTGGGCTATCCCACCATCATCCGACCCTCGTTTACCATGGGCGGGTCCGGCGGGGGTATCGCCTACAACCGCGAGGAATTCATCACCATCGTCGAAAATGGGCTGGACCTGTCGCCGACCACCGAGGTACTGATTGAAGAATCTGTGCTGGGCTGGAAGGAATACGAGATGGAAGTGGTCCGCGACAAGGCGGACAATTGCATCATCGTCTGTTCGATCGAAAACCTGGACCCCATGGGTGTGCACACCGGCGATTCCATCACGGTTGCCCCCGCCCAGACCCTGACCGACAAGGAATACCAGCGCATGCGCGACGCCTCCGTCGCCGTGCTGCGCAAGATCGGCGTGGACACGGGCGGGTCCAATGTGCAGTTTGCGATCAATCCGGCCGATGGGCGCATGGTCGTAATCGAGATGAATCCGCGGGTATCGCGCTCCTCGGCCCTGGCGTCGAAGGCGACCGGATTTCCGATCGCCAAGGTGGCGGCAAAGCTGGCGGTTGGCTACACCCTCGATGAGTTGCGCAACGAGATCACGGGCGGCGTCACGCCGGCCTCGTTCGAGCCGGCGATCGACTATGTCGTGACCAAGGTACCCCGATTCACCTTCGAGAAGTTTCCTCAGGCCAATGACCGGCTGACGACCCAGATGAAGTCGGTCGGTGAGGTGATGGCTATCGGGCGAAACTTCCAGGAATCGTTGCAAAAGGCACTGCGCGGTCTGGAGACTGGCGTGGATGGCCTGACCGAACGCATGGCGGCACCACAGACCGAAGAAGAGTGGGCGCTGCTTCGCCAGGAGTTGAGTCTGCCGCGCGGCGAGCGGCTCTGGTATGTCGCCGATGCCTTCCGGGCAGGCCTCGATCGGGAGCAGATTTTCGAGCTCACCGCCATCGATCCGTGGTTTCTGGTACAGATCGAGGATCTGGTGCGCGAGGAAACCCAGGTTCGGGAGGCCGGCCTGGCCAGCCTGGATGCGCCGCGCCTGCGGGCGCTCAAGCGCAAGGGGTTCTCCGACAGCCGGTTGGCGGCGTTGGCGGGAACCCGCGAAGATGAGATCCGGGCGCTGCGCCATCGCTTCGGAATTCGGCCGGTCTACAAGCGGGTCGATTCCTGCGCAGCCGAGTTCGAATCGGCGACGGCCTATCTCTACTCCAGCTACGACGAGGAATGCGAATCGGCGCCTTCGACCCGCGAGAAGATCATGGTGTTGGGCGGCGGTCCCAACCGCATCGGACAGGGAATCGAGTTCGACTATTGCTGTGTGCACGCCGCGCTGGCGCTGCGTGAGGATGGCTTCGAGACCATCATGGTCAATTGCAATCCCGAGACGGTCTCCACCGATTACGACACCTCCGATCGGCTCTATTTCGAGCCGCTGACCCTGGAGGACGTGCTGGAAATCATCCACAAGGAGCAGCCGCTGGGGGTCGTGGTGCAGTACGGCGGGCAGACGCCGCTGAAGCTGGCGCGCGCACTCGAGGCGGCCAACGCACCGATCATCGGCACCAGTCCGGATTCGATCGACCTTGCCGAGGATCGTGAGCGTTTTCAGGGCATGCTCAGCCGTCTGGGACTGAACCAACCGCCCAACCGCACGGCGCGCAGCGCAGAACAGGCCCTTCACCTCGCCCAGGATCTGGGTTTCCCGCTGCTGGTCCGGCCGTCCTACGTGCTGGGCGGACGGGCCATGGAAATCGTCTACGATGAGACCGACCTGGAGCGCTACATGACCCAGGCCGTGCAGGTTTCCCATGATTGTCCGGTGTTGCTGGACCGCTTCCTCGACGATGCGTTGGAAGTCGACGTGGACGCCGTCTGTGACGGCCAGCAGGTGCTGGTGGCCGGCATCATGGAGCATATCGAGCAGGCTGGGGTGCATTCCGGCGATTCGGCATGCTCGCTGCCGCCGTTCAGCCTCAGCGAAGAAACCCAGGCGCAGCTGCGCGAGCAGGTCGAGATGATGGCGCGTGCCTTGAACGTGGTGGGTCTGATGAACACGCAGTTCGCCATCAAGGACGGCAAGATCTACGTGCTGGAGGTCAATCCACGTGCCTCGCGGACCGTGCCCTTCGTGTCCAAGGCCACCGGGGTTCCCCTCGCCAAGGTCGCCGCGCGCTGCATGGTCGGGCGCGCTTTGAAGGATCAGGGCATTACCGGCAGTGTGACGCCCAAGTCCTATTTCGCGGTCAAGGAATCGGTGTTTCCGTTCATCAAGTTCCCGGGTGTGGACCCCATCCTGGGACCAGAAATGAAATCCACCGGTGAAGTCATGGGCGTGGGCCGATCGTTTGGCGAGGCGTTCGCCAAGGCTCAGCTGGGCGCCGGCGTTGTGCTCAAGCAGGGTGGTCGCGTATTTCTCAGTGTCCGCGATGCCGACAAGCCGGCAGTCATTGCTTTGGCACGGATACTGGTGGAGCGTGGCTTCGAAATCGTCGCCACCAAGGGCACCGCGGCGGTGCTGGAAGCTGAGGGCATTGCCTGCGAGCGGGTGAACAAGGTGACCGAAGGCCGTCCTCATGTGGTGGACATGATCAAGAACGATGCCATCGATCTGATCGTCAATACCACCGAAGGCAAAAAGGCGATTGCCGAATCGCTGTCGATCCGGCGCGCGGCGCTGCAGCACAAGGTGAGCTACTACACCACGCTGGCCGGCGCGCGGGCGAGTTGCCGGGCGTTGGATTACCTGGGCAATGCCGAGGTCCATCGCCTGCAGGATCTGCACAAGGAGTTGCTGTCATGAAGCGCGTACCCATTACGTTGCGCGGCGCTGAGCTGCTGCGCGAGGAACTGACCCGGCTGAAGAACGAGGAGCGTCCCCGGGTGATCGCGGCCATTGCCGAGGCGCGGGCTCACGGCGATCTCAAGGAAAACGCCGAATACCATGCCGCCCGCGAGCAGCAGGGGTTCATCGAGGGGCGCATCGCCGAAATCGAAGGCAAGCTTTCCAATGCCCAGGTGATCGATGTGCGCACGCTGGCACCCTCCGGCCGGGTGGTGTTCGGTGCGACGGTTGAGCTGGTGGACGAGGAAAGCGGCGAGGAATTGACCTACCGGATCGTCGGTGAAGATGAAGCCGATATCAAATCCGGTCTGCTGTCGATCAACTCCCCCATCGCCCGCGCGTTGGTGGGCAAGTCGGAGGGGGACGTTGCGGCGGTGGAAATTCCCTCCGGCACCCGCAGCCTAGAGATCATCAAGGTTCAGTATCTGTGACCACTGGTGGCCGCTCGGTGTGGCAGGCGCAGTTGGTGCCGCGACTGCTCGCCCTGTGGCTGGGCATGCAGCTGGTCATCGGCTACGGTGTCGCGCCGCTGCTGTTTGCACGCCTGGGAAATCCGGGTCTGGCCGGTGCGCTGGCCGGCGAGCTGTTTCGCATCGTCATGCTGACGGGGGTACCGGTCCTGCTGGGGGCTTGGTGGGTGATGCGCGATGTGCCTCGCTGGAAACGGCATCTGTTGCTCGCCACGAGTGTGGCCGTTGCGGCCCAGGTGGTTGCACTCCAACCGGCGATGGCGCACCTCAAATCCCTGGGGCCCGATTACCGGGACGGTTTTCTGATCGCCCATGGCGCGAGTCAGCTGCTCTATGCGGGGATCAGTCTGATGGTGCTCACAGTGCTGTTTGCGCCACGACGTCGTCGCTGAGGATCGCCGATTCAAGGGGTGATGGCCTTCCTCGTCCTGCTGGTGAATCGTCGCCATCTTGGATGAAAGCGACGGGCGGCCCGCCGGAATCGCTTCTGCATCGCTGCTGAAGGCGTGAGCCCGTAGCGAAGGGCCAGATAGGATTCCGCGAGCGTCTGGAGATCGTCGCGCCAGGCCGGTTCGGCGGTCGCGCATCGGACGAGGTAATCCCGAGGTCCTTCGCCCGGCCGGGGTGGATAGCCGGCGCCCGTCAGTCGCTTGGCGATCCGCGCAAAACCGGCCGTCACCGGGTCCGGGTCGTGCCGCGGCCGATGCCGGTTTACCCACAGTCCCAGCAGCGCACCCATGACGCCGAAAATCAGCGTCATCCACAGCAGCAGCGGGCCTGTATCGACGGACTCGAAGCCCAGCCGGGTCAAGGTGCGGCGCTGCTTGTCGGGACCATAGCCGAGCACCCAGTCATTCCAGCGATAGTTGACGGCATCCCATCCTAGACGCATGCGCTGCATCGTCAGACTGCCGCGCAGAAAGCGTGTCGTCACCGACCACTCGCCGGCCAGGGCGGCGGCCGCCCCATCCTCGATCCGCTCGGGTGCAACGGCCGCCGTCGGGTCAACACGGACCCAGCCGTGACCGGCCAGCCAGACCTCGGCCCAAGCGTGGGCATCGGACTGGCGGATGATCAGGTAATCGCCCAAGGGGTTGGCTTCACCGCCCTGGTAGCCGGTCACCACCCGCGCCGGAACGCCCGCCGCTCGCATCAGGAATACGAAGGCCCCGGCGTAGTGTTCGCAGAATCCACGCCGGGTATTGAACAGGAAGCCGTCGATGCCATCCTCACCGAGCGGGGGAGGTTGCAAGGTGTAGTAGAACGGTGCCTGGCGAAACAGGCGGAGCGCGGCGCCGACGCGTTCTGCCGGTTCGGCATAGGTGGTTCGCCAGCGTTGCGCCAAGGCATGGCTCCGGGGGTTGCCCGTCCTAGGCACGGCGAGGGCACGACCCATTTGCGCATTGCTGAGATCGAGGCCCAGCCGATAGTTCAGATAGGCGCTGGCTTCATAGCGCAGGCGTTCGTCCACGGGCTTCGGGCTGACGGCTTCGCGTCCAGCCATCCGGGCCGCGATCTGGTCGATGCGAATGGGCATGTCGAGCAGTGGCAGCCAAGGCTGGCCATGGGGTTCCAGCGTGATTTCATACGCCAGCGGCGCGCCAAGCGGAACCAGTGACGTCAAACCGGTTTCGGCGGACGGCTCGGTGCGCCAGCTTTGGCCGTCGTAATCCCACAGCACCAAGGCGCGCCAGTAGCGTGATGCATTCGCCGGGACGGCGCCGAAGAAGCGGGCGCGAAAGGCGACCGCGTCAGAGCGCCCCAAGGCGGTTATCGAGCCGGGCGACATGTGGTCGCTCAAACCGGTCTGCGCAGTGCCCGGAGTCTGCGGGATGCTCCATAACGGGCCGGACAGTCGTGGAAAGAGGATGAACAGAACCAGCATCAGGGGTAGCGCCTGCAACAGCAGCAGGCTGGCCGTGCGCACGGCTGCCCGCGGCGGGGGTCCCGCTGTCTCCTGCAACAGGATCCAGGCGGTGGTGAGCGGCAGCAAACCCAGTAAAGCGAGTGCGCCGCCGGGCAGCGACTGGTCGTGGAGAAAGGCGCTGCCCAGCAGAAAGAAGCACAGGAAGATCACCAGGATACGGTCACGGGCGGTGCGGGTTTCGAGCAGTTTGAGGCCCAGCATCAGGGCCAGCAGTGCGCTGCCGGAATCGGCACCGTTGAGGCGGCCATACTGCATGGCGACCGCCATCAGGCCGAGCGCGGCCAGGCCCAATCTCGTCCAGCGGCCGGGGACCCGGATCCAGCCGACAGCCGAGGCCAGCAGCGTCGCACCGCTGGCGGCTAGCATACCGCCGACCCAAACGGGCAAGTGCGGCGCGTGGGGCAGATAGGCGATCGTCACGCAGACCAGCAGCAAGCGGGTGGCGCGATCCGGCACGCGCGTGTTCATGCACCGGCTCGCGGCGGCAGACCAAACAGCGCGAGCCGGCGCAACGCCTCGTCGCGATGGTGTTCCCCGTGGTCCTGCGTCAGATGGCCATCCGGCAGCTCGAGGGAAAAGGGTGCTCCGAGTGCATGCGCGTTCAGAACCTGGCGGCACAGCAGCGCGAGGATGCGCTCTTGGTCACTTTCCGCCGCGAACTGCGCCCAATTCAGCTGCCATCGGGATGGATGGGTCGTATCGAACTGCTTGGTGAGCAGCCCACGCTCACGGGCCAGTGACCACCAGGCGATATGACGCAGCCCGTCGCCGGGACGGTAGTCGCGTAAGCCACGGTAGTCTTCGAACCCTTCGCCGTCGGCAGCCGTCACCATCCCGACGCCCTGGGCCAAATCGCTCAGCGCCATGGGCGCATGTTCGGCGGGCGCGGGATAAACCACGGTTTCCAGTGCGGGATGAATCCAGGTCCAGGCCTCGAAAAGCCCCAGCGGATAGGTCGTCGACAGCCCCAGCCTCGGTACGGCCAACAGGCCGCGGTGCGGCGCATCCAACGGCAGCGCATACGGGGTTTCGATGCCGGCCGGCAGGGTGGGCAGCTTCAACACCTGGGTGTTCAGCTGCAGACACAGGCCGTAGCGTGGCGCTGCATCAGGATGGGTGAATCGCAACGGGAATCGGGCTGTGGCCCCAGCGAAAACCGGAGCCGCTGCCTGCCCGGTGATCTCCAGTCCCAGCAGGTTGCGGTGGGTATGATGCATGGCAAGAAAGCCGACGCCGCCCATCCAGAAGCATAGGATGAACAGCAGGCTGTTGCCGTAGTTCAGGGCCGCCAGCAGCATGAGCGTCAGCAGCAGCACATACCCCCAACCCTGCCGCGTGGGGAGGATGTAGATGCGGTTCCGGCTGAGCTGGATGGGTCCGGCGACGGCCGGGTGGCGCCGGTTCATCCAGCGCAAGACCCACGGGTGATTCAGCGCCGCTGTACGCATGATTCACGGCACGTCGACGGCGGCCAATACCTGGCGCGCATCGGCCGGAACCTGTCCCTGGCCGTCCTGTGGCTGCAGCCGATGACCGGCCAGCGATTCGAACAAGGCCTGAACATCCTCGGGCAGGACGTGGTCACGTCCTGCCAGGAGTGCCCATGCCTGTGCCACGCGGATCAGACCGAGGCCGGCGCGGGGCGAGAGCCCCTCGCGAAACCAGCCGCTGCGGCGGGTATGACCGAGCAGTGCCAGCACATAGGAGACGATCGGTTCGGCCAGATGTACCTGGCGAACCTGGCGCTGCAGATCCAGGAGATCGACCGCCCCGAGCCGATTGGTGAGCTCGGCCAGTGCACTGCGACGTTCCCCGATTCGCAACAACCGGCGCTCGGCCTCGGGTTCCGGATAGCCCAGACTGATGCGGAGCAGGAACCGGTCGAGTTGGGATTCGGGCAGCGGGAATGTGCCCGCGTGGCGAGCCGGGTTTTGCGTGGCAATGACGAAGAACGGTTGCGGAAGCCGGTGGGTGGCGCCGTCTACGGTCACCTGTCGTTCCGCCATCGCTTCGAGCAGAGCGCTTTGCGTGCGAGGCGTGGCGCGATTGATCTCATCGGCCAGCAGCAACTGGGTAAAAATCGGGCCGGCATGGAACGTGAAGCGGCCGCTGTTCCGTTCATAGATCGAGGCACCGGTGATGTCGGCGGGCAACAGGTCGCTGGTGAACTGAACCCGCTGAAATTCCAGCCCCAGGCTTTGGGCGAGGCCGTGCGCGAGGGTGGTCTTGCCGACCCCCGGAACATCTTCAAGCAGCAAGTGACCCTCGGCCAGCAGGCAGGCGACGGCCTGGCGAATCTGGTGTGTCTTGCCGAGGATGATCTCGGACACCTGATCGATGGCCTGATGCAGACGCGTGATCGGACGGTCATCGCTCAGGGGCGGCAGGGGCAGATCGAAAGCATCCGACATGGGGGCTCCGGAACAGCGAATTCAAATGAGGTTTTCGGCCGGGGCGGGTAGAATCTGATCATACCGCCCGGAATCAGGGGCGGAAGCTTTCAAAGCGAGGAAGATCATGGCGCAACGCGAAGACCGCATGGGTTTTTTTCAAGTCGTGGGCAGCGTGCTGGCCGCACTGGTTGGCGTGCAGAGCGAAAAGAACCGCGAGCGGGATTTCACCAGCGGTAATCCTTTTGCATTCATTGCGGTCGGGGCTTTCGGTACCGTCGTATTGATCGTCTTGATCTGGCTGGCGGTGAAAATTCTTCTGGCCCAGGCCGGTCATGGCGGCGCTTGAAGCGCCACGCCTCAGCGGCAATCATCCCGAAACGATAGAGGAACCCGGATGTCGATCAAGGAATTGGTGAAAAGCTGGCAGAGTGAGGGACGCGAGGACAAAAGAGATCAGGAAATGACGCTGCGTTTGCCGCTGCATGATGTGGCACGGCTGCGCGCGTTGCAGGAGATGTATCCCGCCTGCAACGAGACCGAGTTGTTGGGGGAGCTGATCCGGGCTGCGCTGGATGAGGTCGAAGCCTTGCTGCCCTATCAGCAGGGCTCGCAGGTGGTGGCGCGCGATGAGCTCGGCGACCCGATTTTCGAAGACGTCGGCCCCTCGCGGCGTTTCTACGAACTGACCCGGGCGCATCTGCAACGCCTTCAGGGAGCAGCGTCACAGGGTTGATGGTTTGCCGCTTGCTGGATAGCAGGCCGCAAGGATCTCGGAGCTTGGTGGGAGAGTGCGCCGGGCCGTGGTCTGAGCCGATGTGGTTTCGCGCTACCAACGAGCCACAATGCGGCACCCGGCAGCGTGCACTGCGTGTGGTTGCAAGCGCGCGCTAAGCGCTCCCGGACTGAGGGCCGAATGGCCCTTAGTCTGACAATGCGTGCAGGTCGCAGATGTCCTTGAGGTCGACGCCGGTCGGTTGGCGGCGCAGCGCTGCGAGGTACAGATGCGCAAACGTATGGGCGGCTGCGGCATAGACGAGGCCCTTCGGGCGCACGTTCAAGATGCAATTGCCGACGTATCCAGTCGCACCTAACCTATATGAGGATCTTGGAGCGCGACCTGAAAAGTCCGACCCTGAACAAGCTGACCAGCTGTTCGAGGTTATGGAAGTGCATCCGCTCACGTTGCTGGCGTTGACGTATGCCGGCTACCGAGGGTTCATGTTGGGAGACACGCCGATTCCACAATCCGATCTACATCAGGGATCCTCGGTACCACTACCCCGAGCCCTCGCCCTACTGGCCCATCCCGTCAAGGCCGGGCAGCCGCTGCCATCCCGGTGTAACGTGACGGCAACGCAAGTCAGAGACATCAACCCCACCCATTCGGTATTTCTAAGGTACCTCAAGATCTTCCAACCAGTTTACGTTCTCGCGCGTCACGATCGGCGGCCTATGGTGGGGCGCGAGTTGGTCATACACTTGGGCCACCGCTAGGCGCAGGTTTTTCAGGTAGCCGCGACAGTGGTTTTCGTCCACCGCCGCAAACACGATCGAAGTCAACGACTCCGGATCAACGCTCTCGGCGCGTTCCTTGGCGTGCATGAACGCGTTGCGCAACTCGCGCGCTTTCTCCAATGCGTCATAGTGCGATTGCCCAGCCGTCAACGGCACGAACCCCCGACCGAGTGCTTGCGCCAACGCTGCTGCGGCCTCGTTCATCTTCTGTACCGGCGTGCGTTTGTCGCGGTGGTCCGGATGAATCTTTGTTTCTTGGAACACCAGTCGGTTTCCGATCGCCTCGGCGCAGGCTGCGACTGCGACGACGCAGTAGACGCCGTGGAAGAATGCGCCTTCGGTGTTGTTCTTGTGCACGGCTGCCTTCAAGTCGTGCAACTCCCGCAACGCTTTTTCATAGTGCAGCAGCGCGAACGACAATTCGATGCGCGGCTGGCCAGCATCATTGTGAGTCAGTCTGCCGTAACGGGTCAGGGTTGGCGCAATGTAGTCGAACGGCTTTTCGAGCGGTGCGTGCTCACGATGATGTTGCGCCGCAACAGCGTGGATCTTCCCGTTCTCGACGAAGATCGCGTCGAGCAGTGCCGTCAAGCGGCCCATGTCGCGCGGCACGTTGCTTGGACCGTTGATGTATTCCCCCTGAAAGGTGTGCACCATATCCGCCAGCGGGTCGAAGTCGACGTATACAGAGCGAGGGCGAAGGCGGCCAGCGACGTCGACCTGGTCTGCAAATCCGCGCTGATAGATGCCGTTGTCGTCGATGTAGATGTATCGCGTTCCGAGCGCCGCGAACGGGTACATCCCGACGTAGAACGGATCGTTGAAATAAATCATCCAGTGGGCGCGCGGGTTGGCCATGCCCTCGACAATTATCTTCGCGTCAGGCGACACGCCAGCATCGATGCTGGCGCTCGCGAATACGTTGAGCAAGCGACGTCCTGCTTCATCGCGCCGCATGTTTTGCAGCAAACATCCATTGGCAAACACCACGAATTCGCCAATCCCAAGGCAATGTGAAAAGAGGCGCTCTGTATCCACTGCCAGGAACGGATAGGTCTCGATCGCCACCCACACGTCACGGAATCGCTGCAGCAAATGCTCAACCTGCAGCCAATTCGGTATTTGCGTGTCCGGCAGGGTTTCGCCGTTCACGCCTTCAAATCGCTGCTGCATGTTCAGCCTGATCTGTTTCCACCGACCTTCACAGATTAGATGGTTTTGCTTTCTCAAGGTCGGTACGCGTACACCCTGCAACGCATGCGCCGCGGCGAACGATCGATAGGGTGAAGCCGCCGTGCGGTTCGATCACTCATGTCCACGTGCCGACCTGGCGTTGCAATCAGCATGCATCGCTGTCGACGAAGGCGTCGTTGAAGTCGGTCTCGACCTGCTCGTTGCTGAGGTCGAGCAACACGTGGATCGCCCGTTCGTCGCCGCTGATCGCGACAAGGGCTGCTGCAGCAGGTCGATCGCCGTTGAAGGTCAAGCGAAGGCCTGCTATAGCCGCGCCAGACGTTCGCTTTGCGCGTTGAGCTCGGCCAGCTCGCGGCGGAGCTGCTCGGCGCGGGCGCGCTCCTTCTCGACCACGGCGGCCGGCGCGCGCTCCACGAACGCCGGGTTCTCAAGGCGCCCGGTCAGTCCCGTCAGCTCCTTTTCCGTCCGCTCCAGTTGCTTGTCCAGCCGCTTGAGTTCCGCCGCGACATCGATCAGCCCCGCTAGGGGTACGGCGATCTTCAGATCGCCCAGGATCGCCAGGGCGGCTTCCGGCAGGGCCTCACCCGGTGATAGGAAGAGCACGCTCTCCAGCCGTGCCAGCTTGTCGAGATAGGGGCGATAGGCCGCGAGGCGGCGGCGGTCCTCGTCGCCGGCGTCCTGCAGACAGACCGGCAATGGCCGGCTTGGGGCGATGTCCATCTCGCCGCGGATGCGGCGGATGCCGAGGATGAAACCCATCACCCAGTCCATGTCCGCCTCGGCGACCGCGTCGATGCGGCTGGCATCCGGCGTGGGATAAGGGGCCGTCATGATGGTCGCGCCAGTGCGGCCGGCCAGCGGCGCGACGCTTTGCCACAGCGCTTCGGTGATGAAGGGCATGAAGGGGTGCAGCAGGCGCAGTGCGGTTTCCAGCACCCGTACCAGGGTGCGGCGGGTGCCGCGCAGTACTGCCGCATCGGCCGCGGCATCCTGCAGCGTGGTCTTGGCCAGTTCCAGATACCAGTCGCAGTACTCGCCCCAGACGAATTCATAGGCGGCGCTCGCCGCCAGATCGAAGCGGTAGCCGTCGAGCTGCTCGCGCACCGTGGCCTCAGTGCGCTGTAGCCGCGAGATGATCCAGCGTTCGGCCAGTCCCAGCGTGACCGGTGCATCATTGAGCCCGGTGTCCTGTCCCTCGCAGTTCATCAGCACGAAGCGGGCGGCGTTCCACAGCTTGTTGCAGAAGTTGCGGTAGCCCTCGATGCGGCCGAGGTCGAACTTGATGTCGCGGCCGGTGGAGGCGAGCGAGCAGAAGGTGTAGCGCAGCGCGTCGGTACCGAAGGCTGGAATTCCATCGGGAAACTGACGTTTCGTCGCCTGTTCGATCTTCTGGGCCATCTGTGGCTGCATCAGGCCGCTGGTGCGCTTGGCGATGAGCTCGGGCAGGGTGATGCCATCGATGAGATCGATCGGGTCGAGCACGTTGCCCTTGGACTTGGACATCTTCTGACCTTCGGCGTCGCGCACCAGGCCGTGGATGTAGACCTCGCGAAACGGCACCTCCCCGGTGAATTTGAGCCCCATCATGATCATGCGGGCGACCCAGAAGAAGATGATGTCGAAGCCGGTCACCAGCACCGAGGTGGGGTAGAAGGCGCGCAACTCCGGCGTCTGTTCGGGCCAGCCCAGCGTCGAGAAGGGCCACAGCGCCGAGGAGAACCAGGTGTCGAGTACATCCTCGTCCTGGCGCAGCACCTGCTCGGGCGCGATGCCGTGGCGGGCGCGCACCTCGGCTTCCGAATGGCCGACGTAGACTGCGTCGTGCTCGTCATACCAGGCCGGGATGCGGTGCCCCCACCAGATCTGCCGGCTGATGCACCAGTCCTGGATGTTCTCCAGCCACTGGAAGTAGGTCTTGGCCCAGTTCTCGGGCACGATGCGGATGCGACCTTCCTGGACCGCCGCGATCGCCGGCCGGGTAATGGCAGCCAGTCCGCCGGGGCGGCCGTCAGGCTGGGTCTCGCGGGTGAGATCCACGTACCATTGGTCGGTCAGATACGGCTCGATCACGGCGCCGGTGCGATCCCCGCGCGGCACCATCAGCCGGTGCGGCTTGACCGCTTCGAGCAGTCCCTGGGTCTCGAGGTCGGCGACGATGCGCGCGCGCGCATCGAAGCGGTCGAGACCCTGATACGCGGTCGGTGCCGCTTCGTTGATGCGGGCATCGATGGTGAAGATGTTGATCAACGGCAGGTCGTGCCGGCTGCCGACGGCATGGTCGTTGAAGTCGTGCGCGGGGGTGATCTTGACGCAGCCGGTGCCGAATGCGGGGTCGACGTAGTCGTCGGCGATGATCGGGATCAGTCGGCCGGTCAGCGGCAGCAGGACTTGTCGGCCGATCAGGTGCCGGTAGCGTTCGTCCTCCGGATGCACCGCGACGGCCGTGTCGCCAAGCAGGGTTTCAGGGCGGGTGGTGGCGACGATCAGTACCTGCGGCGTCGGCCGGCCCTCGCCGTCGGCGATGGGATAACGGATGTGCCAGAGCGAACCCGCTTCTTCCTCGCTGACCACCTCAAGGTCGGAGATGGCGGTGTGCAGCACCGGATCCCAGTTCACCAGCCGCTTACCGCGGTAGATCAGCCCCTCTTCATGAAGGCGCACGAACACCTCGGTCACCGCCGCCGACAGTCCCTCGTCCATGGTGAAGCGCTCGCGCGACCAGTCGGCCGAAGCGCCCATGCGGCGCAACTGGCGCGAGATGGTGTTGCCCGACTCGGCTTTCCACTGCCAGACCCGCTCCAGGAAGGCGTCCCGGCCCAGATCATGGCGCGAGCGGCTCTCGGCGGAGAGCTGGCGTTCCACCACCATCTGGGTGGCGATGCCGGCGTGATCGGTGCCCGGCTGCCATAGCGTCGGCGCGCCGCGCATGCGGTGGTAGCGCGTGAGCACGTCCATCAGCGTGTCCTGGAAGGCGTGGCCCATGTGCAGCGTGCCGGTGACGTTGGGTGGCGGGATCATGATGCAGTAGGGCGCCTCACCGGATTGCGCCGGATCAGGGCGGAAATGGCCACCGTCTTCCCAAAAGGCGTACCAGCGCGATTCGATGGCGTGAGGCTCGTAGGACTTGTCCATGGTGTCTCGGATGTCGGAGGAGGGGCAGCGGCCGAATCAGACCGCCAAGGTATGGGTTTGCAGGGAATAGCCCCGATCGCGATAGAAGCGGTAGCGGTCGCGTCCGGCGGCGCGCTGGGCGTCATCGGCGCCGATGAGTTCGACCACGCGCTCGAATCGACTGAAGAACAGCGGAACCGTATCGGTCAGGTTGACCAGCACGTCGCTCAGCCGGTTCGGCGGTTCGGGGGTGCACCCCAACAGAACCGGACTGATGCCGTCTTCCTGAGCCACCGGGATATGGGGCACGAAGCTGCCCTGACGGAAGGTCCAGAGCAGTTCGTCCATATCGGCAAGCGATTCGGCACACGGGGTGTGCACGTAGATTCCGAGGCCTTGACGATACGCCTTGTCGATCAGGCGGCAGGCGGTGTGGCGGATATCATCCGGGCTTCCTTCCGGCAGGAGGTAGAACCCGACGCGGGTCATGCTCAAGCGACCTGCTGTATCAGATATTCGACCAGCAGCGGTACCGGGCGCCCGGTGGCGCCCTTTTCCTTGCCGGATTTCCAGGCGGTGCCGGCAATGTCCAGGTGCGCCCAGCGCTGATGATCGTCCACGAAGCGCCACAGGAAGCAGGCCGCGGTGACGCTGCCGGCCTCGCGGCCGCCGATATTCGCCATGTCGGCGAAATTGCTGTCCAGCTGTTTCTGATACTCGGGCCACAACGGCATCTGCCAGGCGCGATCACCGGTTGCCTCGCCGGCTGCCAGGAGGGCCCTGGCCAGCGTCGCATCGTTGCTGAACAGACCGCTGGCCTGACTGCCCAAGGCGACGACGCATGCGCCGGTGAGTGTGGCGATGTCGATGATGACGCGGGGCTCATAGCGCTTGGCGTAGGTGAGCGCGTCGCAGAGCAGGAGTCGACCTTCGGCGTCGGTATTGAGAATTTCGATGGTTTTGCCGGCCATGCTGGTGACGATGTCACCGGGCTTGCTGGCGTTGCCATCAGGGAGGTTTTCACTGGCCGGGATGATGCCGACCAGATGAATGGGCAATTGCATTTGCGAGACGGCCTTGAAGGTGCCGAGCACGCTGGCGGCACCGCACATGTCGAATTTCATCTCGTCCATGGCGGCGCCGGGTTTGAGCGAAATACCGCCCGAATCGAAGGTGACGCCTTTGCCGACCAGAGCGATGGGGGGTTCTCTGCCCATGCCGGCGCCGTATTCGAGGACGATCAGCTTGGGCGGTTGGCGGCTGCCGCGGGCCACCGACAGCAGGGCGCCCATGCCCAATGCCTCCATGTCGGCGGTTTCCAGGATCTTGACCGAGATCGCCGAGTCGGCTGCGGCGAGAGCCTCGGCCTGCTCGGCCAGATAGGCGGGGGTGCAGACGTTCGGCGGGAGATTGCCCAGATGGCGTGCCGTGAGCGTGCCTGCCGCGATCGCCTGGGCGGAGCGTAGCGTCGCTTCGGCATCATCCAGGTCACGGCGGCTGTCCACGCCGACCGTCAGGCTGCGCAGGCGGGTGTCCGGTCCCTCTTCGTCCTTGGGCGGCTGGAAGCGGTAGCTCAGTTCCTCGCTCGCGACGACGGTTTCACGAACCTTCCATGCGAGATCCCGGCCGCGCACGGGCAGGCTGGCCAGGTAGGTGGTGGCATCTCGGGCGCCGCTTTGGCGCAGGGCCTGGAAGGCCGCTCGGACAGCCTGCCGGTAGCGGGCGTCATCGAATTCCCGCTCCTTGCCGCAGCCGACCAGCAGTACGCGATCACAAAGGGTGTTGGGCAGACTGTGGAGCAGCAGCGTTTGTTTGAGTTTGCCATCCATGTCGCCGCGTCGCAGAATGCCGGCGAGTTGGCCGCCGCTCGCCTTGTCGAGCGTTTCTGCGGCTTCGGAAAGCCGGCGATGCTCGAAGACACCGACGATCACACAGGCCACGCGTTGTTTTTCCGGGCTGCCGCTCTTGGCTGCGTATTCCACCTTGATCTTCTCCGTGTAGACTTGGGGCCCTTGGTCATGGAGAACCGCTGCGGTTCTGGGTCCGGGAACTGTGACGAGATGGCCGATCTTTGCGAACGGCTGGCATGATCCGGCATTTTATGAGAAATCCCGTTTTTTTTGAATCATCGGGCGGAACATCCTGATGCTGCGAATTTTTTCCCGTTACCTGCTGCAGGAGGTCGGGTTCTGGGTAATCGTCCTGACGGGAATCGTCCTGCTGGTGCTGGCGGGCGGGATTTTCGGCCGGCTCCTGGCAGCCGCGGGTTCGGGAGAATTATCACCCGAAGTGCTGGGACGCCTGATCCTGTTCACGCTGCCGGAACAGTTGGCTTTGGCCCTTCCCATTGCGCTGTTGCTGGGCATCATTTTCGGCGTCGGGCGACTGTATCGGGACCATGAAGCCTTTGCGTTGGCCGGCAGTGGTGTCGGCCCAGGGCATTATCTGCGTCCCCTGCTGGCCTTGGCGTTGGCGCTGGCCATCCCCGTGGGGGCGCTTTCTCTCGTCGTTGCACCGTGGACGGCGCGCCAGGCGCTCGTCTTGCGCGAGTCAGGTGAGCAGGAGGCGAGTCTGAGCCTTTTGCAGCCTGGGCGGTTTCTGTCGTTTCAAGGCGGTGAGGCGGTGTTTTATGCCGAAAAGGCCGACCGAGGCACGGGGCGCCTGGAAGATGTCCTGATCCGCTTTCGCCAGGATGATCAGGATGTTCTCGTCCGGGCGCGCAGGGGATGGACCCGGCGCACGGCGGATGGTGCCCGTGAGCTGGTGCTCGAAGATGGCTGGCGCTATGACGGCGTGCCTGGTCAGGCGGCCTATCGGATTGCCCATTTCGAGACCCATGTGGCCCGTTACCGTCTCCCGCAGATGCTGCCGAAGGTCGGCAAGCGCAGTCTGCAGCCACTGGCCCAGTTGGTCCGGGCGGGGAGCGCCGCAGATTGGGCCGAGATTCATCGCCGACTGGCAGCGCCGGTGTCGCTGCCGGTGTTCGTGCTGCTCGCGCTTCCCCTGGCGCGATCGTCGCCACGCCGTCGCAGCAACGGCTTGTTGTGGGCCGTGCTGGCTTATGTGGTATTCGGCAATCTGCTCGGTATTGGAAAAACAGCCCTCGAGCAGCAGGTCGTACCAGCCTGGTTCGGACTCTGGTGGGTCCATCTGATCGTGGCTGGTTTGGGAGCCGCACTGCTCATCTATCAAAACGGCCACACGCTGCGATGGCCGAGTCGGCTGTCCTGGTTCGGGATGCGGTCATGATCCGGTTGGAGCGATACCTGTTGCGCAACTTGCTCCTGGGCGTGGGCACCGTGCTGCTGGTGATGTCGGCATTGGTGATCTTTGTCAACCTGCTCAGTCAGATCGAAGACTTCGACGATACCCGCTTCAGTGCCCTGGAGCTGCTGGTCTATGTCAGTCTCAGGCTGCCTGCGGTGCTGTTCCAGATTGTGCCGATCGCGGCGTTGATCGGTGCGCTGCTGGGTTTGGGTGGTCTCGCGGTGCAGCGGGAGCTGATCGCGATGCAGGCGCTCGGTTTGCCGTTGTGGCGCATGATTCGTGCGGCAGTTGTCGGTGCGATGGTCATTGGCGCGGGCGCATGGGTCATGGGCGATATACTGGGGCCGCCTGCCGAGGCCATGGCGCGTCAGATGCGCGATGCGCAGCGATTGGGCGGCCTGGGTGCGCGTTTGATCGATCAGGTTTGGTTGCGGGATGGCGAGTCGTTCGTGCGGATCGATTCGCTGGTCAGTCCGCGCCTGCTGCGCGGTGTCGAGGTGATGACGTTCACTGAAACCGGGCAGCTGCGGGAGATCGTGCGCGCGCCGCGCGCCGTGGTAGAGCCCGATGGCTGGCTATTGTTCGACGCTGACGGCACGCGGTTCGAGGCCGACAGCGCATCGGTTTTTCATCATGACCAGGTGATCTGGCCGCTCCGCATCGAGCCCCATATGGTCGAGGTGCTGGCGGTGAGGCCTGAAACGCTGACCTTGGTCGAGCTGTGGCGGCAGATGCAGTTTCTGAGTGAGAACGGTCTTGAAACCGACGCATTCAGTGCGTTGTTCTGGTCCCGCCTGATTCTGCCGGTCAGCGTGCTGCCCATGTTGCTGCTGGCCGTGCCGCTGCTGCTGGGCGGTTTGCGAGACAGCAGCATGGCGCGGCGAGTCATGATCGGCTTGGTCATTGGCGCGATCTATTACCTCACCACCGTGACGATGGGGGGCGGTGGGGCGGTGCTGGGGCTGCCGATCGCGGTAAGCGCCTGGCTGCCCACGATTCTGTTCAGCCTGATCGCCGTCTGGCGGTTGGCGCGGATGCGCTAACAGAGCTTCAGCCTGGCGTTCCTTAGGTCTTGGGCAGGACCACCAGGCGGGTTCCTGAAAGACGGTCGTGCCAGGTCCGGTGGTCTTTGTCGATCCACTGCCAGAAAAACCCGATCCCCAGGCTCAGCCAGGACAGCACCGAGGCAAGATAGCGGCGGGTCGACCGGCGCCAGTCGAGCGGTGCGCCGCTCGCGGTCTGCACCTGGATGCGCCAGGCGCGCATCCCCAGGGTTTGCCCGCCTCGAGTCCAGAACCACGAGAAAAACAGCCAGCCGATGAGCAGCAGGTACGCGGTGTAAACGAGGTTGCCGGCACCAATGGCTTCGCCATGGGTGAAGGTCAGTACGGGGAAGGTGGCCCCCATCCAGATGGCACCGAGCAGCAGGCTGTCATAGAAGATTGCCGCCAGGCGGCGGATCAGCCCACAGGGCTGGACGGCGGGTTGCCGAGGAGTCGCGGTATCCATCGAGTTCCCAAACGAACGCAGCGTTCGGTTCCCGCTGCGTGAAACGGTTCTGTGTCCAAGCCATCGGCGTTTGGCGGGCTGGTTGTGCAGCGACAGGATGCCAGCACAGGTCAGGCATGTTAAATTAATGCCAATCCGAATTCACCAGTCAGATCGCCTTTGCGTGCAAGATTTTTTTCCTGATCCCCATTTCACCAAACCGGCGGCTGATTCCATCGGCCCGGTGATCGTGCGCAGAGCCGAACACACGTTGTCCCGGTCCCATATCGCCGCCCCGGCGCTCAAGGTGCTCTATCGACTCAAGGCTGCCAACTACCAGGCATTTCTGGTCGGCGGCGGCGTGCGCGATGTCCTGCTGGGCTTGCAACCCAAGGACTTCGATGTGGCCACCAATGCCTTGCCCGAGCAGGTGCGGGCCACGTTTTCCAATTGCCGCTTGATCGGCCGCCGCTTCCGGCTGGCGCATGTGCATTTCGGCGGACATATCGTCGAGGTGGCCACTTTTCGGGGTGCCGGTGAGCAGGGTGATGATGCCGTGCTGGTCGATGAACGCGGGCGGGTATTGCGCGACAACGTCTATGGCAGTCTCGAGGAAGACGCCTGGCGGCGCGATTTCACCGTCAACGCGCTGTATTACAGCATTGAAGACTTCAGCATCCATGACTATGTCGGTGGCATGGCGGATCTGCAGAATCGCGTCCTGCGCCTGATCGGTGATCCATGGACGCGCTATCGGGAGGATCCGGTGCGCATGCTGCGTGCCGTGCGCTTTGCGGCCAAGCTGGGCTTTTCCCTGGAAACACATACGGCGCAGGCGCTGCGTGAACTGTCGGGGCTGCTCACGGATATCTCGCCGGCACGGCTTTACGATGAGTGCCTGAAGCTCTTTTTGGGTGGCCATGCCGCGCAAACCTTCACCCTGCTGCGTGAGCACGGCCTGTTTGCTTATCTCTTTCCCGCAACCGAAGCCGTGATTCGGCGCGAAGGTGAGCAGGGGCCGACGGCGCGTCTTCTGCTCCAGGCCATGGTCAATTCCGATCAGCGGATTGCCGAGGGCCGGTCGGTGACGCCGGCGTTTCTGTTCGCCGCGCTGGGCTGGGGGCCGCTACGGGAAGTCCTGGATGAGTGCATTCAGGCGGGGATGTCTATGGCACAGGCGCGCGTCGAGGCGATCCAGCGCGCGGAGGCGGCGATGCCCGTTTTGCCGCCGCGCCGCTTCCGAACGCCGATGCAGGAGATCTGGCAGCTGCAGCCCCGCTTTGAGTTCACCACGGCCAAACGCGCCAAGGCGTTGCTGCGGCATCCCCGGTTTCGCGCCGCCTACGATTTCCTGTTGCTGCGTGGGCACGGCGGTGAAGTGCCTGAAGCGCTGCAAACGTGGTGGACCGAATTTCAGGTGGCCGCTGATGAAGCGCGTGAGGTGTTGCTGGAGCAACGGCCCGAGTCTTTGGCGAAAGCCCCGCCTTCCCGTCGACGCCGCCGCCGTGGGCCGCGCCGGCGTCCGGAGGGCGATGTCACCTCATGAGCGACCGTCCGACGACGGTCTACGTCGGTCTGGGCAGCAATCGCCTCAATCCGGTCCGGCAGATGAGCCATGCGCTGACGGCATTGGGGCAGTTGCCACGCACCCGCCTGCGCGCTGTTTCCGCCTACTATGTATCTGCGCCGGTGGGTTGCCGCGCTCAGGCACCATTCGTCAATGCAGTCGCCGCGCTGGAAACCGCTTTGCGACCCATGACCTTGCTGCGTGCCCTGCAGCGGATCGAGCGCCAACAGGGGCGCCGCCGTGGACGCAAGCGTTGGGGGCCGCGCCCGTTGGATCTGGATCTGTTGCTCTACGCCGGACAGCGCATCCGAACTGTCCGGTTGCAGGTGCCCCATCCCCGGCTATTGCAGCGCGCGTTCGTGCTGCGGCCCTTGTGCGAGATCGCGCCGGGGATAGGTGTTCCGCCGCATCGGGCACGGCTGCGGGCACGGCTGCGCCGCATGGGCAGCCAACCGGTCCGGCGCCTCGATTTTCCGGAATGAGGGGCGGTCACAGCGCCGCAATCAGCGGCGGCAGACACATCAAGACGATGGCCACGATCAGCAGCCCTTTGATCACGATGCCGCCCAGGCTGCCGATGAGCGTGCCCAGGCCCGCCCGGGTCGCTTCCTCCCACGGCCGGCCGCTGACCAGTTCGGCACCGATGGCGCCGACGATGGCGCCCAACAGGAAGCCGAAGGGTGGAAAAAAGACTGCACCGACGATGGCACCGATCAGGGCGCCCCAGATGCCGCGTGTGCTGGCGCCATAAAAGCGCGCGCCCAGTACGGTAGTCAGGTAATCGAGGATCAGGGACAGTCCAGCGATGAGGGCTGCCACGATGACTTCCCGCTGCCCCAGCACCGTGAAATTCCCCAGCCATGCGGCGAACAGCACGCCCACTGCAGCCACGGGAACACCCGGGAGAAAGGGCAGGATCACACCAGCACTTCCAGTCAGCACGAAAAGGATGAAGATGATCAGGGCAACAATGTCCATGAGGTTCTCCGCTTCGCAATCACTGGCCGGCTCGGTGAGGTGGCTCTTTTTTTGCTTGAGGCCAGTTCAGTGAAATCTTTCTGAGAGTGGCCGGGGCCGGGGTTCAATCATGTTGAAAGTCATGCTGGTGGATGATGATCCTGGTCGAGGCGCCATCTTACGCCAAGCATTGACCGATGCCGGTTATACCGTATTCAGCTGCCCCTTGCGCGGGGTGAACCTACTGGCTGAACTGCAGCGCAGTGGCGCTGAGGTGGTGCTTGTGGACATGGATGTCCCCGATCGCGACACCCTGGAGTCCGTACGCCACATCAGTCGCGACTTTCCCCGCCCGGTGGTGATGTATGCCGAGTCGGGCAATACCGAAACGATCCGTCAGGCCGTAAAGGCCGGCGTCAGTGCCTATGTGGTTGACGACATCAACCCGCGCCGGGTCAAACCCATTCTGGAAGTGGCCGTGGCTCGCTTCAAGGAATTCCAGGCCTTGCGGGAGGAGCTGGAAAAGACGCGCAACAGTCTGGCTGAGCGCAAGGTCGTGGATCGAGCCAAGGGCATCTTGATGAAGAAACGGGGTATGGATGAAGAGGCCGCCTATCAGGCCCTGCGCAAGCTGGCGATGGATCGCAATCAACGTCTGGCGGAGGTGGCGCGTACCGTCGTCGAAATGGCGGAGTTGTTAGGCTGAGTGGATTGCTGTTGAGCGGCACCGAATCGGTGCCGCGACGTGGACAGCTGCGTTTTTTTGGTGCGCCTGCGGGATGACCCGAATTGGCCGGTGCGGATGGCAAGACAGTCCCGGGTAAGGATTTCGCCGTCTTCGGTCTAATATGGCAGTTTTATTGCATTGGCCTGTGCCGAGGGTGAGCCAACGACGGCTTGCCCGGAGTCATGGCAACGACGTCACGCTTCGCCGATGGGCGGGGATGGCGTCGTTTTTTTTTGGCCTCCGTTCGCGCATTGCGTTCGAGGCTGCTACTCAGGACACAGGAAGACGAGGCATGCTGAAGAAGAACGCGGGTGTGAAAGCCGGATGGGTGGTAACCACTGCGCTGTCGGTTTGTTCAGGAGTCGCTTGGGGCGCCACCGACCCTGATCCGCTGACTGCGGCGATAACCGGCGGCAAAGTGGATTTCGACTATCGACTGCGCGGGGAATGGGTGGATCAGGATGGCGCGGCAAAGGATGCGGAAGCCTATACCGGCCGTTTGCGCCTGGGCTACAAGACCGGCGATTTTCATGGGTTTGGCGCTTATGTGCAGATGGAGCATGTCGATGCCTTTGCCGGAGAGGACTACAACAGCACCGATAACGGCAAAACCCAATACCCGGTCGTGGCCGATCCGGCGGATACCGAGCTGAATCAAGCCTACCTCAGCTACGGCGGGCTGCCTGAGACGGACATGAAGCTGGGCCGCCAGCGCCTCATCCTCGACAACGCCCGCTTCGTCGGCAACGTCGGCTGGCGCCAGAATGAGCAGACATTTGACGCCTTCACCATCCAGAACAAGTCGTTGCCCGATACCGTTCTGACCTATGCCTATCTGGACCGGGTCCAGAACATTACCTTCGATGAAGTCGAACTCAGCGCTCACTTGTTCAACGCAGCCTACCAGCTCGCGCCCTGGGCCAAGTTGGTGGGCTATGCCTATCTGCTGGACTACGACCTCGATGCCGGTCCAACCAAAGATACCCAGACGTTGGGTCTGCGTGCACAAGGTGCTGTTCCGGTGGGTTCCGGCAAGTTGCTGTATACGTTTGAGTACGCCGCGCAGAACGACTACGGCGAATCGGATTCGACGGTCGATGCGGATTACTACCTCGCCGAGCTTGGCGGGGTGGTGTCAGGGATCACGATCAAGCTGTCACGTGAAGTGCTCGGCGGAGACGGCACTTACAACTTCCAGACCCCGTTGGCGACCAAGCATGCCTTCAATGGCTGGGCTGACAAATTCCTCGGCGACCTGATTGCAGGGGGGCGTGGCCTGCAGGATAACTTCGTGACGGTCAGCGGTTCGGTGATGGGTGTGACGCTTACTGCCGTGGCGCATGATTTCAAGTCCGATGACGGCAATCTCGACTACGGGACCGAATGGGATCTGTTGGCCACCAAGAAGGTGACGTCCAATCTCTCCCTGACCCTCAAATATGCGGACTATCAGGCAGATGACTTTGCCACCGATACGCAGAAAATCTGGCTGATGGGTGAGTTCAAGTTCTAAAGCGATGCGCACTCCGGATGGCTGATCGGCCATCCGGAACGGCGGTGCACCACGATCGTGCCGCATGGGAATGCATCGCACCAAGTCGGACACAGCGACCGAAAGGGAGAACGCTTCAGTGGGCGTGGGGTCGCATAAGCGACTGATTGTCCATATTTATGGTTTGGCACGATGTGTGCTCGTAGACGAATAAGCGGTTCTCGAACATCCAAAGGCGGGTGAACGGGAAACGACAGCAATTTCGCAATTGCTTGGAGGACAAAGGCGTCCTGGACCCCATGCCCGAGGCAAGGGAATCCAGCGACGTTTTTTTTTGGGTTTTGCATGGGCAATGGGTCACTGAGAGAGGCTGAATCCGTGAGTCGATCACCTGATCGGGATTTGGAACTGCGCTGTGTGAGATTGGGGTTCATTCCGCTCACGGATTGCGCCGTGCTCGTCGCTGCGCGGGAGCAGGGCTTCTTCGCGCGCCACGGACTTGACGTCCGGTTATGTCGCGAACCCTCCTGGGCCAACATTCGCGACAAGGTGGACAGCGGCGCCCTCGATGGCGCGCACATGCTGGCGCCGATGGCCTTGGCCGCCGGGCAAGGGGTGCCTGGTGCGGGCATCCGGCCGATCACCACCGCCTTCAGTCTGGGATTGAACGGCAATGCGATTACCGTTTCCCGGGGACTGTATCAGCGCTTGCAGGAGGCCGATCCCGTCGCCATGGCAACACGCCCGATTACGGCGCGCGCACTGAAGACCGTCATCGCCGCGGATCAGCGGGCCGGGCGACCGCCCCTGACATTCGCCACCGTATTTTCGTTCTCGGCTCATGATCTGCAATTGCGCTATTGGCTGGCTGCGGCCGGAATCGATCCGGATCGGGATGTCCGCCTGGTGGTGATTCCACCGCCTCGCGTGGCTGATCACCTGGAAGCCGGTTTGATCGACGGTTACTGCGTCGGCGAGCCATGGAACAGCCAGGCGGTCGCCAGAGCGAGCGGGTGCATCCTCATCAGCGGCCATGAGTTGTGGAACAACGCGCCAGAGAAGGTGTTGGGAATGACCGAGGCTTGGGCGGATGCCCACCCTCGTACCCACCGCGCCCTGATCATGGCGTTACTCGAGGCGGCAGCATGGCTCGATGACCCCGTCAACCGGCCGCAGGCCGTCGAATGTCTGGCGGATGAAGCCTATGTCGACGTTCCGGCCGAACTGATCGCGCGAGCCATGATCGGCGAAGTGGTCTACGAACCCGGCTCAGCGCCGCGTTCGCAACCGGATTTCCATGTTTTTTCCCGCTATGCCGCGAACTTTCCCTGGCTGTCCCATGCAGTGTGGTTCATGACCCAGATGGTGCGGTGGGGGCTCATCGAGCATCCCGCCGATTGGCTGCAGGCCGCCCGCTGCGTCTACCGTCCGGATCGCTATCGCGAGGCTGCTCAGGAATTAGGGTGGCCCAGCCCGTCGCGGGACACGAAGTTGGAAGGCGAGCACCCGGATCCCTGGACGCTCGCGCAGGCGGGACATTCCCTGATCCTGGGCCCTGACCGGTTCTTCGATGGTCGAGTCTTCGACCCCCAAGCGGCTGATCGCTATCTGGGCAGCTTCGTCCCGTTTCCCGTTTCCGATTCATCTCTCTCTTCACAGGAGTCATCATGATCAGACCGTTTTCCTTGTCGGCCTCGCTCCGGCGTGCCGTCTCCACAGCCGCCATGGCGGCATTCATGCTGGGTACCAGTCTGGCGACCGCCCCCCTGGCGGGCGCCGCTGGCGGTGCACTTGAAAAAGAAGATCTCAAGCTCGGCTTCATCAAACTCACCGATATGGCCCCGCTGGCAATCGCCTATGAAAAGGGGTTCTTCGAGGATGAAGGGCTTTACGTCACGCTGGAGGCGCAAGCCAACTGGAAAATCCTGCTCGATCGGGTGGTGACGGGCGAATTGGACGGCGCGCACATGCTCGCGGGCCAACCGCTAGCCGCAACGATCGGGTTCGGCACGCAGGCCGATATGGTCACGGCATTCAGTATGGACCTCAACGGCAACGGCATCACCGTGTCGAATGCGGTCTGGGAGGAAATGAAGAAGAACGTTCCGATGAAGGACGGTAAGCCGGTGCATCCGATCAAGGCCGATGCGCTCAAGCCAGTGGTTCAGAAGTATCGTGCGGAAGGCAAGCCCTTCAACATGGGCATGGTTTTCCCCGTTTCCACGCACAACTACGAGCTGCGCTACTGGCTGGCCGCCGGCGGAATTCACCCCGGGTACTATGCCCCGTCCAAAGGCGATACGTCGGGTCAGATCAAGGCGGATGTACTGCTGTCGGTGACGCCACCTCCGCAGATGCCGGCCACGCTGGAAGCGGGAACCATCTATGGCTACTGCGTCGGCGAGCCCTGGAATCAGCAGGCCGTGTTCAAGGGAATTGGCGTACCGGTCATCACCGATTATGAGATCTGGAAGAACAATCCGGAGAAAGTCTTCGGTGTGACCAAGGAATGGGCCGAAAAAAATCCCAATACGCACAAGGCCATGCTCAAGGCCATGATCCGCGCGGCGGCCTGGCTCGATGAAAACAACAATGCCAATCGAATGGACGCGGTAAAGATTCTTGCGCGGCCTCAGTACGTCGGTGCCGACGCCAAGGTCATCGCCAACTCCATGACCGGCACCTTTGAATATGAAAAAGGGGACAAGCGGGCAGTTCCCGACTTCAACGTGTTCTTCCGCTACAACGCGACCTATCCCTACTACTCCGATGCCGTCTGGTATCTGACGCAGATGCGTCGATGGGGACAGATCGAAGAGAACAAGCCGGACAGCTGGTACAAGGAAGTCGCCAAGAAAGTCTACCGGCCCGACATCTATGCCGAGGCGGCCAAAGAGCTGATTGCCGAAGGCAAGCTCAAGGCCTCTGATTTCCCCGATTTCGCCAAAGAATCCGGATTTCGGGCGCCGCAATCGGAGTTTATTGACGGCATCGAGTACGACGGCAGTCAACCCAATGCGTATTTGAAGAAATTCGCCATCGGACTGAAGGGCAACGACAAGCCCTGACCGGCGGCGGCATTCTGCCGGATCGGGTCTGTGCTCGATCCGGCTTTTCTGCCGGGAGGTTCATCACCATGAATACACAAGTGAAAAGCCTGTCCAGTCCAGCCACCGGATTCATTTTTCAAGGGATTCGTCGGATGAGTCAGTTCGCCCAGTGGGGCACATTGCGATCAAAAATTTCGCCGGTTGCTCTGGGACGGGCGTTGCTGCTGCCTTTGCTGGGCATCCTCGCATTTCTGATGCTGTGGCAGGTGGCGGCGAGCCGAATCGATACCTCGTTGGGTCAGTTTCCGGGCCCAATGGATACCGCGCGCCAGGCGCAGGGTCTTTATCAGGAGTACCTGCGCGAGCAGCAAAAGGCCGAGGCATTTCTTCAGCGTCAAGAGCAGCGCAATGCCGCCAAGCTGGCCGAGAATCCCGGTGCCGAGGTCAGGATCCGGCCCTATATCGGGCGGCCGACTTTTCTCGACCAGATCCTGACCAGTCTGTTCACGGTCATGAGCGGCTTCGTCCTGGCTTCTTTGATCGCGGTGCCGTTGGGCGTTCTGATTGGTTTGAGCAGTGGCCTTTATGCCAGCGCCAATCCATTGATCCAGCTGCTCAAGCCGGTTTCTCCGCTGGCCTGGCTGCCCCTGGTCACGCTCGTCGTGAGCGCGGTCTACGCGAGCGACGATCCGATGTTCAGTAAATCGTATCTCGTTTCAACCATCACGGTGATGCTGTGTTCGCTGTGGCCATCACTGATCAATACCGCAGTTGGCGTGGCCGGTGTGGACCGGGATCTGGTGAACGTGAGTCGTGTGCTGCAGCTCAGCTGGGCAACCCATGTGCGCAAGATCGTGCTGCCCTCGGCAGTACCGATGATTTTCACCGGGTTGCGATTGTCGCTCGGCGTCGCCTGGATGGTGCTCATCGCTGCCGAGATGCTTGCTCAGAATCCGGGGTTGGGCAAGTTTGTCTGGGATGAGTTTCAAAATGGCAGCAGCCAATCCTTGGGACGGATCATGGTTGCGGTTCTCACCATCGGCCTGATCGGCTTCGTTCTCGATCGATGCATGCTCTCCCTGCAGCGTTGGATTTCCTGGGACAAGTCGGCGATTTCACGCTGAGGCAAGAGGAGTATTTCAATGAACAAATCCTACGTGGAACTGACCCAGGTTTCGATCACGTTTTCTACGCCGCAAGGGCCGTTCACGGCGCTCAAGGATGTCAATCTCAGCATCGAGCGGGGGGAATATGTTTCCCTGATCGGCCATTCCGGTTGCGGCAAGTCCACCGTGCTGAACATCATTGCTGGCCTGCTGCAGGCGACCACCGGGGGCGTCATCCTGGACGGCCGCGAGGTCAGCGGCCCGGGACCGGAGCGAGCGGTCGTTTTCCAGAATCATTCCCTGCTCCCCTGGCTCAGCGTTTATGAAAACGTGGCCTTGGCCGTGCGCCAGGTGTTTCGCGGCCGGAAGACCCGCGCCGAAATGCACGAATGGGTGGAGCACAATCTGGCGTTGGTGAACATGACCCATGCGCGGCACAAACGCCCCCAGGAAATCTCCGGTGGCATGAAACAGCGGGTGGGAATTGCGCGCGCGCTGGCCATGGAACCCAAGGTCATGTTGATGGATGAGCCATTCGGTGCGCTGGACGCGTTGACGCGCGCGACGCTGCAGGAAACGGTCATGGATCTTCATGCTCGACTCGGTAACACAATGGTCATGATCACCCACGACATGGATGAGGCTGTCCTGCTATCCGATCGAATCGTCATGATGACGAACGGACCGTCGGCGACCGTTGGCGAGATCCTCAAGGTCGACCTGCAGCGCCCGCGTGACCGCATGGCGCTGGCCGAAGATCCGGCGTTTCATCACTACCGCGCTGAAGGATTGCGATTTCTCTATGAGCGGCATCGCCGTCCAGAGGCCGCTTGATGCGCTGATTAGTCGTGCTTGGTTTGTAGCGGGCTCGGAAAGAGGTTTGATTTCCTCCAATAGTTTGGTAAGTAAACGGCGGTAAGACCGTGAAAAATTTTCCGGTATTGCACGCGGAGATAGAAGCCGAGCTTATCCATGATGACAAAGTATTGGGGGAATGAGTCATGAGAAAGTTATGGGGAACCGTTCTGGCAGCGAGCGCGCTGCTCGCTGGATGCCAGGGAACCACGCCGTCGATTGGGAGTAGTGGCGCGCGCACCGTGGCGACCGGTGCCGCCGGCGGCGCCACAGCGGAAAATGCCAGTGATCAGCTCGAACGCTGCACCGAGACGCTTGGGACGCTTGCGGTCGAGGAGAACCGCGGTGATCCGTGGTATTCAGTGTTCCGGCAACGGTTTCAGATGCAATCCACCGTTCCAACGCTGCGCCTTCTGATTCAGCAATCCAACTGCTTTGTGCTCGTCGAGCGCGGTAGTGCCATGAACAACATGATGGCCGAGCGTCAGCTTGAGCAATCCGGGGAAATGCGCGGCGGCAGCAATTTCGGCAAGGGCCAGATGGTAGCTGCGGACTATACCCTGATTCCATCGGTGACCTTCAGCAAACAGGACACCGGCGGGTTGCGGGGCGCTGTCGGCGCGCTCTCTCCCTTGGCGGGTGCGGTAGCCGGCAATTTCCAGTTCAACGACGCTGCGACGGTTCTGACCATGATTGACAACCGTTCCGGGGTCCAGCTCGCGGCTGCCGAGGGTAGCGCGCGGAACATGGATTTCGGCGGCATGGGCGCGCTGTTCGCCGGCGTGGGTCTAGGGGTTGGCGGGCGATCCAAGACGCCGCAGGAAAAAGTGCTCGTGGCGGCCTTCATGGATTCCTACAATCAGATGGTACGCGCGGTGCGCAGCTATGAGGCACAGACCGTCCGCGGCGGCCTGGGCACCGGCGGGCGCCTCGGCGTGGACGGCGGCAGCACACCGGCGTCTCGGGAAATCAACAGCCGTTGACCCGGCGATTCGTCGTTCCTGATCTGCTTCGCCCCCGGTGGATGCGTCTGCCGGGGGATTTTTTTGGCCGAATGCGATCCAAAGAGGTGGGGTGGCGCCGAATACGCGTCCGATCGTTGATCTTGTGATAGGGTTTGCCTGAGAATCCGTGCGAGGAAGAGGATAAACATCATGCGTAGAATAACAGTCACCATTGGCGGCCTGATGGCTCTGTTGGCCTTGGCGGCCTGCGCCCCCAGCCAGTCGCCTGGGGTATACCAGCGTGATCAGGCCATGCGTGCCATGGAGGTTCAGACTGGCGTGATCGAGAACATTCGCGGCATTGTGATCGAGGGTAATCGTTCGGTGGCCAGTCAGGTCGGTGGCGCTGTAGTCGGCGGGGTGCTGGGCAGCACCGTCGGCAGTGGCTCCGGGCGCCGCGTGGCGACGGCCGCGGGCGCCGCAGCTGGAACGGTAGCGGGCCAGGCCATCGAGGAGCGGGCCAGCCGCCAGGAGGGCGTGGAACTGACGGTGCGTTTGGGTGATGGCAGTGTCATCGCGGTCGCACAGGCGGTCGATCCGTCCATGGCGCCGTTCATGCTGGGTGAGCGGGTCCGTGTGCTGCGTGCTCCGGATGGGACTTTGCGGGTCAGTCGTTGACCGTGATCTCTGGGAATTCGACACATTACCGGGCGGGCGTGTCCAACATGACACGCCCGCTTCGCGCTTTCTGGATGAACGATGCGGCTGCGCTATCGAATTGAGATGCCCACAACGGGCGGACATCGTTATCGAGTTCACTGTCATTTGCCCGATGCGTTGCCCAGTCAGCAGCTGCGCCTGCCGGCCTGGATTCCGGGCAGCTACCTCATTCGCGACTTCGCGCGCCACATCATCAGTCTGGAGGCGCGCGATTCTGCGGCCACCGAATGCGCGGTTACCAAGACTGACAAGTCCACTTGGCAAGTGAGCCATGCAGGCGGCCCCCTCGATCTCACGTGGGAAGTCTATGCCCACGACACGTCGGTGCGGGGTGCCTATCTCGATGCGCATTGGGGATTTTTCAACGGGTCCAGTCTGTTTCTGGAGCCGGTATCCCGATCGGTATCGTGCATCGAGATTGATATTCCCCCGCATGATCCGACTTGGCGGCTCGCGACAGCCCTGCAACCGGTCGCCGTTGATGCGCACGGGTTTGGCTGTTACGAGGCCGATGATTACGAGGCCCTGATTGACAGCCCGGTGCTGATGGGGCCGATGACGCATCACGCCTTCGAGGTTGCCGGCGTTGCCCATCATCTGTGGATGCTGGAGTCCCCGGCGGGCGCCGATACCGGGCGACTGGCGGCCGACCTTGCGCGGATTTGCCGGTGGCAGGCCGGGCTCTTCGGCAGCTTGCCCATGGATCGATACCACTTCCTGCTGCGCCTGGCTGCCCAGGGCTACGGCGGCCTGGAGCATCGCGCCAGTTCGGCATTGCTGGCCCAGCGCAAGACCTTGCCGCTGGTCGGGGAAGCGTCGGTTTCGGATGATTATGCGGAGCTGCTGGGCCTGTGCAGCCACGAGTATTTCCACAGCTGGCACGTCAAGCGCATCCGGCCGGCACCCCTGGCGGGGGCGGACCTGAGCATGGAAGCGTACACCCGGCAGTTGTGGGTGTTCGAAGGCATCACCTCCTACTACGACGAACTTACCCTGTTGCGGGCAGGATGCGTGGGGCCGGAACAATATCTGGGACGCCTGGCCCGGACCCTGACCCGGCTCTGGCGCACGCCGGGCCGATTCCAGCAAAGCGTCGCGGAATCCAGCTTCGACGCCTGGATCAAGCTCTACAAGGCCGACGAGGCCACACCCAACCATACCGTGAGCTACTACACAAAGGGCGGTGTCATCGCCTTGTGTCTGGATTTGCTGCTGCGTCGCGAATCGGCCGGCGCCCAAAGTCTGGATGACGTGATGCGGATGCTCTGGACACGCCATGGGGCGTCCAACGAGCCGGTTCCCGAAGGCGGTTTCGAGGCATTGGTCGACAGCTTGGGTCATGCAACCGTGAGCCGGTCACTGCGCAGCTGGGTTTACGATCGTGATGAATTGCCGGTTGCCGAGCTGTTGCGCGATTTTGGCGTAACCCTGCGTTGGGCGAGTGCGCGGGATGCCCGTGACACTGGCGGATACGGCGAGCCGCCCCAACAGCGACGGCAATGCGATCCGGGATTTCGCGTGCGCGCGGTCGATCAAGGTTTGCGCGTCGAGTGGCTGGCGCCGGGTGGGGCGGCTGAACGGGCGGGGATTGCATGCGGCGATATACTGGTCGCAGTCGATCGCCAGCGCATCGAAGGCGAGGCGTTGGAGCGTCTGCTGCGTCTCGAGGCCGATGGGCGGACCCTCATGGTGCATGGATTTCGCGATGACCGCTTGATCCGCCATGAACTCCGCCTCGATGCGGCGCCGCCGGATACTTGCTGGTTGCAGTTGGACGAACAGGGGCGGACGGGACTCAAGGGCGGGCTGAATTGGCTGGGCGATTCTGGGTCGGACTGAGCCGCAGAACGCATTTGAATTCGAAATCGGGGAATGCAGGCACATGGGGTTGGCGGTCAAGCTGTTACTGAGCTATCTGTTGGGATCGGTGCTGGGCAGCCTGTTGCTGGGTCGGCTGCGAGGGATCGATGTACGGCAGCACGGGAGCGGCAACGCCGGCGCCACCAATGCCTTGCGCGTACTGGGGCGGGGCATGGCCGCTGCCGTACTGGCCATCGATGCGGGCAAGGGTGTCGCGGCCGTCATCCTGATCCCGGCGTTGCCGTTCGGCCCGGACACCCCATGGACGCCGATCCTATGTGCGTTCGGGGTGGTCCTGGGACACGTTTACCCGATTTTTCACGGCTTTCGGGGTGGCAAAGGCGCAGCGACCCTGATCGGTGTCGTGATGGGATTGATGCCGGTCGGGGCGATCTGGATTTTCGGCGTATGGGTGGCGGTGCTCGTCTCCACCGGTTATGTGGGGCTCTCGACCCTATGCGCGGCCGTCGCTGCCCCCCTGTATGTGGCTTGGACACAGCCCGGTGGACTGGCGTCCCCGATGGGCGGTTTCGCCCTGATCATGGCGGCATTCGTCTTTTATACACACCGCGAGAACATCCGGCGCTTGCTGGCGGGCAATGAAAACCGTTTCGAGCGAGTGATGCTTTGGCGGCGGTTGAGTCGCTAGGCCATGGTGGAATGCGATACCGAGTTGCCGGAGATTCAGGGGCAGCTGATTCGCATGCTGGCGCATGGCGCGGTGATTTCCGGTGCCGATCTGGCGTATGCCCTCGGAATCAGCCGCACCGCGATCTGGAAGCGGCTGCGCCAATTGACGGCAATGGGCATCCGGGTAGTGGCGGTGCGTGGTCGCGGATACCGGCTTGCCGAGCCCTTGGAACTGTTGGACCAAACAGTGATCACGGCGGGTCTCCCGCAGGCGATATCGGCGCGGCTCGACGCATTTCATTTCCCCTTTGCGGTCGACTCGACCAATGCCATGCTCATGCGACTTCCGCTGGCGACGCGGCCGCGCATCTGCCTGGCAGAACTGCAATGGGCGGGAAGAGGGCGCCGGGGCAGAGTTTGGCATACACCCGTGGGCGCCCAGATTCCCCTGTCGATGAGTTACGCGTTCGCCGCCCTGCCGGCTGATTTCCCGGCCTTGGGGCTGGCGGTGGGGGTGATGGTGGCCAAGGCGCTGACGCGGCTTGGAATCGAAGGGATCGGAATCAAGTGGCCCAACGATCTGGTATGGCAGGAACGCAAGCTCGGAGGCGTGCTGATCGAAATGCGTGGCGAGGCGTGCGGGCCTTGCGAGGTTGTCGTCGGTGTGGGAATCAATGTGAATCTCCCGGAGCGTTCTGCGGCCCGGATTGACCAGCCATGGACCGATTTGACGCACATTGCGGGTTCGGCACGGCCGCATCGCAATCAGCTTGCCCAGGCACTGATTGTGGCGTTAGTCGAGGGACTGGACCAGTTTGCGGCAGAGGGATTGGCGCCGTTCCTGCCTGCGTTTCAGACATTCGATGCGCTTGTGGGGCGATGTGTGCAGGTGGAACAGGGCGGTCAGTGGCATCCCGGCATCGCATTGGGCATCAATGAGCGCGGTGGCTTATTGGTCCGCGATTCGGAAGGGATCCGCACCTACTGGTCCGGCGAGGTGAGCGTCCGGGAGATGTCGACGTGAAGCTGCTGCTCGATCTGGGCAATACCCGAATCAAGTGGGCGCACTCGACGACTGGCGCAAGCGCGTTCGATCGGCAGGGCGAGTACCTGTACGGTGGGCGATCGCCGGAGGATCTTCTGGACGGACTTTGGTCAGCCGCCATGCCGCCCGAATCGGTCTGGCTGTGCAGCGTCATCGATCCAGGATTCGCAGCGGCGTTCGAACAAGCCATGCGACGGCGATGGGAGTGTCCCGTTCATTGGGTCCGGCCCCAGGTCGAGGGGTTCGGTGTGCGGTGCGCCTATGTCAATCCGCTGAGATTGGGGGCAGATCGGTGGGCGGCCATGGTGGGCGCGCGCGTGCTGCAGCGTGGTGCGGTCTGTATCCTGCATCTGGGAACGACACTCACAGCAGATGTTTTGGACAGCAGTGGCCGCCACCTCGGCGGAATCATTGCACCTGGTCGGCGCATGTTACAGCGCAGCCTGCAGTGCGGCACCGCGCAAGTGATCACGGATTCGGACGAAATGCAGTGGCCCGAACAGGACAGGCTGGGTCGTGATACCGATGCTTGTGTGGCCTGGGGCGTTCGCCATAGCCTCATTGGCTGTTGCCGGGAGGTTCTGGGCGCTGCACGGCGCAGGCTCGGCGGCGAAATGGCCGTCATTCTGGCCGGCGGCGATGCGCGTTGGGCGCAAGATTTATTGTCGTGTGCAAGCCAGGTCGAGCCCGATCTGGTGCTGCGCGGGGTGGCGATGATCGCCGATGGCTAGGGGCGGGCGGATCACCGTTCTGAGCCTCGTGCTACTCTGCCTGCTGCTCGGGATCTGGCAGCTGCGTGGAGCCGTTTCTTCGGCCGGGAGCGCGCAGAGCCCCGCCGCTGCCGTACTGCGTGCTGTTGGGCCGACGTCCGAGTCAGACCGGGTCGAGGGTCGCTGCTGGCGGGCGGGCCCCCTGGATGAGGGTGATGCCCGTAAGCTCGTGAATCGGCTCCTCGCCTCGGGAATAGAGGCCGAAGTCGCAGTGGACATCCGGCGTGAGAAGGTGGCGGATTGGGTCTATTTGCCGCCTCTCGCGACACAGGCAGCCGCTCAGGCTGAGTTGCAACGGCTGCGCGGCATGGGGATCGATGATCTCGCCGTGGTGGTGATCGGCCCGATGCGCCATGGTCTTTCGCTCGGGCTGTATGCCGAGCCAGGTCGGGCCTTGCAGCGTGTCGCTGCTCTCAAGGCGATCGGGGTCGATGCGCGGATCGAGCCTCGCTACCTGGAACGGCGACGTACCGATGTGCTGGTCCGATCGCTCCGGCCGCCGCAAACCGGCCTGTCGTGGAATTCGGTGGTCTGCCGATAGTGCTTTAAGCCGCGCCCATTGATGATCGTAGTCCAAGGTCCATCTCAGATACAAAGACATGTAGACAGATCAGGGGGATTGTCGCGCAACCGAGCAGGTCGTCAAGCCTGCCCTGATGGGGAATGATCGATATGAACGTGATGGAGCGGAAAAAAGTCACTTCGCCCGAATCCGACGGAATGACGGCGCCCAAGACGCCCGGCAGGAGCAAGGTTGACCATGTGGTGCGCGTCAAGCGGCGGACCCTGCTCGACGGCTTTGCCGATCCTGGTGATTTTCGCACTCGGTCCGCGGGCGAGGTTGATTTCCGGCAGGTGTGGTCGTCGGCCAAGCACCGTCTGACCCCATATTGCCTGGATGCCGAGCGCGAACGGGTCATTTTTGTCGAAGCACCGGATACGGTCGATTTGACGGAGGATCATCCATTCTTCTATGAGGCCCAGCGCCGTCACGCCACCACACTCTACGCGGTTCCTTACGCGACCGTTCAGCAACTGGCCGCGGAGGTGCCGGCCGAAATCGCCAGCAGGCCGGTCATTTTCCTGCACAGCACAGGTCGCTGCGGGTCGACTCTGTTATGCCGTTTGCTGGGCGATGCGGCCGAGACGGTCTCGGTTTCGGAACCGGATTTCTACAGTCAGCTCGTGTTGCTGCGCGATGGGGCATCCGCCGGACAGCAAGCACAACTGGCTGCGATCACAGCGGCATGTACGCGGCTATTGGTCGCCAACATGTGCGCGACGCATCCAGCGGCACAGTCGGTGGTGATCAAGTTGCGTGGCGTGGCCGTGTTTGCCGCGGACCTGCTGGCAAGCGACCTGCCCGATTCGCGCCATCTGTTTTTGTACCGAGATGCCATCGATACGGTGGACTCATTCTTTGCCATGGTGATGCGCGTCCCATTGATGCGCGTCGCTCGCAAGGTCCGGTTGGAAACCGTGGTGCTCAGGCTGCTGGCCTTGATCAATCCCATGAAGCGCAACCCGGGTGCGTTGGCACCGTTGTACAATCAGGCCCACTACCGGGATCGGATCCCGGAGGATCTGGCGGCGTTTCTCACCATCGCCTGGCTATCGAAAATGGATCACGCCTTGTCGTTGCAGCGCACGTCGGAGGCATTTTTTCAGGCCTTGGTCCGTTATGAGGATCTGTGTGCCCACGGGGTTGGGATCATGCCGGGCTTGCTGGATGCCTTGGCGCTTCCCCCGGCCAATGAGATCGCCACGGCGCGGATGGCGCGAACCCTGTCTCGAAATGCCCAGGCGGGCTCAGTCTTGGCGAGCACAGGCGAATCGGCATTGAATGCCCGGCAGCGGGAGACCATCAAGCAGATGCTAGCCCTGCATCCGGAAATCCACGACAGCAGCTACCTGTTGCCCGGGACGTTGCGCATGGAGGGACAGTGACCGTTTCCCCGACAGATCCCCACGACGAAAATGCCCCCAAAGAAAACTGGTGGCTGCGGGCCCTGATCGGGCTGATGCTGCTGGCGCTAATGGCATGGGCCTATTACATGCTCGATTTGGGACGTTACGTTGATCGTCAGCAAATTGGCGCTCATCTGACGGTCCTGCGCCTGTGGCGCGCTGAGGCTGGAATTCTGGGGATGATTGAGTTCGCAGCCGCGGGGGTGGCGTTCATTGTCCTGAATGTTCCCTGTGCATTGATCGTCCTGGCCGCCGCGGCTCTGTATGGTGCATTGGGCGGGATTTTCCTCGGAGTCCTGTCACTCAACATCGCCACGATATTGATCTATTTGATCGGCCGTCATTTCGGCCGGGCAGCCGTCATGCGTGTTTTTGGGCGAGCCATGCATCCGGTAGAGCGTCATTTCAGCAATCGGGGACTGATCAGTGTGATCCATCTGCGACTGCTGTTTTTTGCGTTGCCGCCGGTCAACTGGTTTCTTGCAGTAATGAATCTCCGGTTGCGAGATCTTGCACTGGGAACACTGATCGGCTCCTTGCCCAAGATCGTCGTGTACGCCTGGTTGGGCGATGTCCTGATTGACAAGCTGGCCTACCATCCGGATCAGCTACACTGGTACAGTCCGGAAGTTCTGACGCCCATGCTGGCAGGTATCGTCTTAAGTTTGCTGTTGCGCGTGGTGGATCGGTTCTGGATCTCGCCACGGGCCGAGCAGGCTTGACCTCCTTACTCTGAAACCGTGGTCAGTGAGGCCGGGAACCGGTCCAAAGCCTGGGCGCGCAAATGGGCGTCGCACGCTCGCAGGAGAATCGGATCGGCTTCGGTGAGATAGCGCAGTGCGCGGTGGTGACCGGGAATCACTTCGGGATGGAGATGGGCGTTGAACGCTCGTTGGAACAGTAGGCGGCCGCGTCTGGATAACGTGTCCAATCGAAAATAGACCAGTTTCATGCTGGCATGTTGATGGGCCGCAAATTCGGCGAAGTTGGCTTTCTGAAGGAAATGCCGAAAGGCTGGCCCACCCTTCCACCATGCCTTCAATCGGTCGGTATTGTCGAACAGGTAGGGATGACCGCAGTGCTTGAGTATGCGCTGACGCATTTTCTCGCGCCGGTAAAATGGTTCCAGCGCCTTGGCCAACAGCGTCTCGTAGCCGGCTAGATAAGGCCCCACCAGAACCAGCCCCGTGACGGCGGGGGCCTGACCTGCCGACACAACAGCATGCAGCGCGCAGCTTAAGGTGAAGGTGCTCAGGCTCATTCCAACCAGTAAAGGTCGTTGTTCTTGGTCGGTCAGCATCAGATGCAAATCGTGAAGAACCGAGTCAATGTCCACATAGCCACCACGGCCTTGATGTTCGTAGTGGGCTTCATAGACGGCGCTTACGCTCGGATGGTCGAGCAACCCTTGAATGAATGCATCCCCAAAGCTGCCGCGAACCGGGTCGAATCCGCCCGGGATGATGACCACAGGGACGCCGCCCTGTGGCGGGTTGTTTTTGCGTCGCGTCTCGATCAGGTAGTGGCCGCGCAGCGGAACGCCGTTCCAGTCCGTCCGGTAGCGGGTCGACTCGCTCTCGAAGCGAATGGGGTGAAGGTGCGCTGAAGATTCGGACATGGGCTTCGGAACCTCGTTCAAGTGAAGAAAGTCGCGGGTGACGCTTTCGGTTTTATCGGCTTGCGATGTCATGCGTGAAGCCCGGGTTCAGGTTTGCATCGCAGGTTGAGCGTCCTGCTGCTTCGAACCTGTCCCCGCTACGGGGTATCCCACCATTGAATTCCCAGCACCGTCAGCGCGGAGACGGTTGCGGCGATGAAGCTGCCCCAGGCGACATCGACCACGGCAAGCCCAAGATCGAATCGCTTGATCACCGCGTAGGCCGTTGCGTTGTATGTCAGGTAGGTGAAAAAGCCGAACAGGCCACCATTCACCGCCGCCGCATGCCAGCCCCCTGTGGACAGCGCGGGGACAATCACAAAATACATCAGACCGGTGACATAGACGGTATAGAACAGCATTGCGGCGCCCATGCGTGGGCGTTCGAGCATGATCGGCTCCATGCGAGACAGATAGAAGTCCTTGCACAGATAGCCCAGCCACACGGCATCCAGAACGAGGAAAATCATGAGGGCGAGACCGTAGGTCAGCAGCAGTTTCATGGGAAGCTCGGGTGCTGTGGGGTAGGGGATGGCGTCAATGCCTAGGCTTTGCCGGGCGGCGCAAGGCAGTCTAGGTCGTCAACATCCGATAGCGCTCATCCTTGAGTGCCAGGCGCGCCTTTTTCAGCGCTTCCATGGTTTCATCGGCTTTGGGGCTGCCTTCGTCCTCAAGCCGGCGGATTTGACGGTCCAGATCATTGCATTCCTCGAAGCGCCGGTTACCGAGTTTCTGAGTGCGGATGTTTTCACGCAGCTCTGGGAACTCGAGGATCCGGGTATGGTTGTCGATGGTCATGACATTCCTCTGTCAGCGGATCGCTGAGAATAGGGCATTCTAACAAGCCAGTCCCGCCAACGCGCCGGGCCTGCGCCCCGCAGCCGCCGGAACCCGGCGGCCCTCGCTTGGGCGATTAAAACAGGATTACCGAACGAATGCTCTCGCCGGCATGCATCAGTTCAAAGGCCTGGTTGATTTCCTCCAGGGTGAAACGGTGGGTGATGTAGTCGTCGATGCGGATCTCGCCTTTAATATAGCGCTCGACATAACCCGGCAGCTGGCTGCGGCCCTTCACGCCGCCGAAGGCCGACCCCTTCCACACCCGTCCCGTCACCAGCTGGAACGGCCGGGTCGCGATTTCCTCGCCTGCGCCGGCGACACCGATGATGGTGGAGACGCCCCAGCCTTTGTGGCAGCACTCCAGCGCCTGGCGCATGACGTTCACATTGCCGATGCATTCGAAGGAATAGTCCACGCCGCCGTCGGTCATGGCAATGATGACCTGCTGGATGGGGTCGGCATGCGCGCGCGGATCGATGCAGTCGGTCGCACCCATTTGCCGCGCCATTGGGAATTTGGCCGGATTGGTATCGATGCCGAGGATGCGCGAGGCGCCGGCCAGGACCGCCCCCTGGATCACCGACAGGCCGATGCCGCCCAGTCCGAACACGGCGACGGTAGCACCCGGCTCCACCTGCGCCGTGTTGAGCACCGCGCCGATTCCGGTGGTGATTCCGCAACCCAGCAGGCAGACCTTGTCCAGTGGCGCGGCGGGGTCGATGCGCGCCAGCGAGATTTCCGGCAGCACGGTGTATTCGCTGAAGGTGGACGTGCCCATGTAGTGGTGGAGTGGATGGCCGTTCAGAGCGAAGCGGCTGGTGCCGTCGGGCATGACGCCCCGCCCCTGGGTTTCACGCACCGCGCCGCACAGATTCGTCTTGCCCGAGCGGCAGAACTTGCACTGTCCGCATTCGGCGGTATAGAGCGGAATGACGTGGTCGCCGGGTTTGACCAAGGTCACTCCGGGCCCGACCGACTCCACGATCCCGGCGCCTTCATGACCCAGGATGACCGGAAACAGGCCCTCCGGATCGGTGCCTGAGAGCGTGAAGGCATCCGTGTGGCAGACGCCGGTAGCCACGATGCGTACGCGTACCTCGCCAGCCTTGGGATCGGCGACGTCCACTTCCTCGATCGTGAGCGGTTTTCCGGCCTCCCAGGCCACAGCGGCGCGTGATTTCATGCGTGAGGCTTCTCGTGTGGTGACTGTCCGTGGACCGAAAACCGACGACCGATGATGAGCTTCTCGAGCTCCATCAGGGTAAACAAGGCCAAGCCGGTACCGATGACCGCTGCGCCGTCCAGCCAGGCCAGCGGGCGGGAATCGAACAGCATTCTGGCCTGCGGCGTGTAGGTGAATGCCAGTTGCAGCAGGATGATAGCCGACAATCCGGCCAGGACGGCCGGTGTTCCCTTCAATCCCTGCAGTGAGAGCGAGCGGGTGTCCAGAAAGCGGACATTGAACAGGTAAAAGGCTTCCATGGCCACGATCGCGTTGACCGCGAGGGTTCGCGCGGTTTCCAGATCCCGCCCCAGTGCCAGCGCGGTCTCGAACGCCAGAAATGTTCCGCCCGCCATCAGTACCGACACCAGAATCACCCGCCAGATCAGATAGTTGGAAAGCAGTCCGCTGTCGGGCCTGCGCGGTGGGCGGTTCATGACCGCCGGCTCTGCCGGCTCGAAGGCCAGCACCAGTCCCAGGCCGATCGCGGTGATGGTATTGATCCACAGGACCTGTAGCGGAGACAACGGCAGGGTGAGGCCCAAGGCGATGGCAACGATGAATATCAGGGACTCGCCCCCATTGGTGGGCAGGGTCCAGGCGATGACCTTGCGCAGATTGTCGTAGACGGTGCGACCTTCGCGGATAGCCGTCACGATGGTGGCGAAGTTGTCGTCGGCGAGCACCATCTCAGCGGCTTCCTTGGCCGCCTCGGTGCCTTTCTTGCCCATGGCGACGCCGACATCGGCTTGTTTCAAGGCGGGCGCATCGTTGATGCCGTCCCCGGTCATCGCCACCACCTCGCCGTTGGCTTGAAGGGCTTGCACCAAACGCAGCTTGTGCTCCGGAGTCGTGCGCGCGAAGACCGTGGTGTGCCGGACCGCCTCTCGGAGCGCCTCGTCATCCATTTTTTCCAGACGAGTGCCGAGCAATGCCTTGTCACCATCGTGCAGGCCGAGTTGCCGGGCGATGGCCATCGCTGTGCCGACATGATCACCGGTGATCATTTTGACGCGAATGCCCGCGTGTTGACATTCCGCCACCGCCGCAAGCGCTTCCTGCCGGGGGGGATCCTGCAGGCCGACCAGCCCGATCAGGGTGAGGTTTTGTATGGCCTCATCGGCCGCACAATCCGCTTTGGTAAGTGGTCTGGCCGCCACGGCCATCACCCGGTAACCGGCATGGGCCAAACGATCGATGGCGGTTTCCCACTCGGCTCTTGAAAGCGGCGCCGCGTCGGCAGCCGACCCCTGAGCAGCGCACATGTCGAGTACCTGCTCAGGTGCGCCTTTGACGCATCCCAGATGGCGTCCATCGGGCAGCCGGTGAACCGTGGCCATGAATTTCTGAACCGAGTCGAACGGAATTTCCGACACGCGGGGATTGTTGGCCCGCACGGTGTGCGGATCCAGTCCGGCCTTGTGGGCCAGTACAACCAGGGCGCCTTCCATGGGGTCCCCGCTCACGCTCCAGAGCCCATCGTGGGCCTGGAGTTCGGCGTCATTGCACAGGACGGCCATTTCGGCCAATTCCCGAATGGCCTGAGCCTCGGTCTGTGCGACCGGTTGCCCGTCGCGCAGAAATTCCCCGTGTGGCTGATAACCGTCACCCGTGACCTCGATATCGCCGCCTGCCGTGACGATCTGCGCGACCATCATTTCGTTGCGCGTCAGGGTGCCGGTCTTGTCCGAACAGATGACCGTCACGGCACCGAGAGTTTCGACAGCGGGCATGAGCCTGACGATGGCCTGGCGCGCTGCCATCCGACGCACCCCTAACGCGAGCGTGATCGACAGCACTGCCGGCAGACCCTCGGGAATCGCGGAGACTGCCAAGCCGACCACGACCAGAAATGCGTCATCCCAAGGTATGCCACGTGCGAGCGCGCCGATGAACACGGCCATCGATACGCCAAGAATCACCGCGGCCAGCTGTCGGCCAAAGCGGTCCATCTTTTTCAGCAGCGGTGTCTTGAGTGTCTGTACATTGCGCAGCAAGGTACTGATGCGGCCGATCTCGGTGCGAATACCGGTCGCAACGACAATGCCCAAGCCCTGTCCCGCGACGACGAGCGTGCCGGAAAACGCCATATTCAGCCGGTCACCCAAGCCAGCCCCCTGAGGGACCGCATCCACCTGCTTGTCGATGGCGACCGATTCGCCGGTCAGCAAGGATTCATCGATGCGCATCCGGCTGGCGTGCAGCAGCCGCAAATCCGCCGGCACGCGATCGCCGGCTTCCAGGAGCACCAGATCCCCGGGCACGATCGCTGTGGCATCGATCGAGCGGCGGGTGCCTTCGCGCAGAACGGTGGTGCGCGGCGCGATCAGGGAACGGATGGCTTCGATGGCCTGCTCGGCGCGACCTTCCTGAATGAAGCCGATGAGGGCGTTGGCCAGGACCACGGCCAGAATGACCGAGGTGTCGATGAAGTGTTGCAGGGCCAGCGTGGTGGCAGCGCTGATCAAAAGAACGTAAATCAGGAGATTGTTGAATTGGCGCGCGAAACGGCGCCAGGCCGGCGTCGAGCGTGCATGGGGTAACTGATTGGGACCCCATTGTTCGAGGCGCTTGCGGACTTCGGCCTCGTTGAGTCCGTCGACCGGGGTATCGAGACGGGTCGAAAGGGTCCTCGCATCGAGGGCATGCCACGGAACGGGCGGAGCGTCTCCGTCGACAGGAGTGGCCTGGTCCCGATGTTTGGGCATTTTCCGGTTCCTCCGTAGAACGGGAATGGCAGTGCGGACGGCGCCGCATCGGTTTCCCCGGCCTGTTCCATGCGCATGCACGGATTCATGGACGGTAAGGCTACTGAAATGCATCAAACGACGCTACGGCACAAGGCTGGCAAAGAGGCTTGACTCACCCGATTCGACCGCTATTATTGGCACTCAAGATCGGTGAGTGCTAGCAACGCCATGCGACGCACCCCATCACAGCAACCATTGCGCCGACCGGCGTTCAACTTGACGAGGAGATCCTCAGATGAACATTCGCCCTTTGCATGATCGTGTGGTCGTCAAACGTCTGGAGGAAGAACGCACTTCCCCCGGCGGGATCGTGATTCCGGATTCTGCCGCCGAAAAGCCCGCCAAGGGCGAAGTCGTTTCCGTCGGCACCGGCAAGCCGCTGGATAGCGGCGAAGTGCGCGCGCTGACCGTGAAGGTCGGCGACAAGGTGCTGTTTGCCAAGTATTCCGGCACGGAAGTCAAGCTGGACGGCCAGGATCTGCTGGTGATGCGCGAAGACGACATTCTGGCGATTCTGAACTGAAACGTCCGTTCCGGCTGATTGTTAATTCTGGAGGTTAATTCCCAATGGCTGCCAAACAACTGAAATTCGGTGAAGACGCCCGTGCCCGCATGCTGCGGGGCGTCAACGTACTGGCCAACGCGGTCAAGGTCACGCTGGGCCCCAAAGGCCGCAACGTCGTTCTGGAAAAGAGCTTCGGTGCCCCCACGGTGACCAAGGACGGTGTGTCCGTCGCCAAGGAAATCGAACTGAAGGACCGCTTCGAGAACATGGGCGTGCAGATGGTCAAGGAAGTCGCTTCCAAGACCTCCGATGTGGCCGGTGACGGCACCACTACCGCGACCGTGCTGACCCAGGGCCTGATGCGCGAAGGCATGAAGGCCGTTGCTGCCGGCATGAATCCGATGGATCTCAAGCGCGGCATCGACAAGGCCGTTGCTGCTGCCGTCGAAGAAGTCAGGAAGCTGTCCAAGCCCTGCAACGACCAGAAGGCTATCGCCCAGGTCGGTTCCATCTCGGCCAACTCCGACACCGTTATCGGCGATCTGATCGCCAAGGCGATGGAAAAGGTCGGCAAGGAAGGCGTGATCACCGTCGAGGACGGTTCGGGCTTGGAAAACGAACTCGACGTGGTCGAGGGCATGCAGTTTGATCGGGGCTATCTGTCGCCCTATTTCATCAACAACCAACAGAGCATGTCCTGCGAGCTGGACGATCCCTACATCCTGCTCTACGACAAGAAGATCTCCAACATCCGTGAAATGCTGCCGGTGCTCGAAGCAGTGGCCAAGTCCGGCAAGCCGCTCTTGATCGTCGCCGAAGACGTGGAAGGCGAAGCACTGGCCACCTTGGTGGTCAACACCATCCGCGGCATCGTCAAGGTCTGCGCTGTCAAAGCCCCCGGCTTCGGCGATCGCCGCAAGGCCATGCTGCAAGACATGGCTGTGCTGACCGGCGGCCAGGTGATTTCCGAGGAACTCGGCCTCACCCTCGAAAAGGCGACCCTGGACGATATGGGTCACGCCAAGAAAGTCCAGATCGATAAGGAAAACACCACCATCGTCGACGGCGCTGGTCGCAAGCAGGATATCGAAGGCCGGATCGAGCAGATCCGTCGCCAGATCGAGGAATCCACCTCCGATTACGACCGCGAAAAACTGCAGGAACGCATGGCCAAGCTGGCCGGCGGCGTGGCAGTGATCAAGGTCGGTGCGGCTACCGAAGTTGAAATGAAGGAAAAGAAGGCGCGCGTCGAAGACGCCCTGCACGCGACCCGTGCGGCGGTGGAAGAAGGCGTGGTGCCGGGCGGTGGCGTGGCCCTGATCCGTGCCAAGCAGTCCATCAAGGACCTCAAGGGTGACAACCATGATCAGGACGTGGGGATCGGTATTGCCCTGCGCGCCATGGAAGAACCGCTGCGCCAGATCGTCGGCAACGCCGGTGAAGATGGCTCGGTGGTGCTGAACAAGGTCGCCGAGAGCGACGGCACTTACGGCTACAACGCCGCCACCGGTGAATACGGCGACATGATCGAGATGGGTATTCTCGACCCGGCGAAGGTCACGCGTTCGGCGCTGCAGAACGCCGCGTCCATTGCCGGCCTGATGCTGACCACCGAGTGCATGGTTGCCGAAGAACCGAAGGACGAGAAGGACGGTGCCCCCGCCGATATGGGCGGAATGGGTGGCATGGGTGGCATGGGCGGAATGGGTGGCATGGACTTCTGAGAAGTCGTTACTCGCCCTGAACCCGTTGGGTTCCCATCTGACACCCCGCTTCGGCGGGGTGTCTTTTTTGGAGGGGCTGCTCACTGCGAACAGGGGACGAAAGGCAATCAACCGGTAACCGAGGCGATCATCGAACCGTCATCGAAGTCATTCAGGCTTGGACGGGATTCCGTTGTGGAATCCCAGTACCCTTCATTTCAAAGAGGCATCCGATGAAACAGAAACTCGCTTCCCTGGCTCTGCTCACCTTGGCACCAATGGCTGCCCATGCCGAACTTGTCGAAATGCAGGACGCCGAGCTGGCCGGCGTTTCCGGTCAAGGCATTACGTTCGATTTCAATTTCACGTTTGACAAAGTCATCGCTGGCGTTGATGTCTACAAGAACGTGTATGGATACAAGCTCAGCTCCACCGATTGGGAACTGGGTCAGGGCAGCGAAGTATCCAATCCGGTTTCCGGAGGACGTTATCTCAATCGCTCCATCTCCGTTGGCAACGACAGTGGAGATAAGTTCGTATACCGCTATACGGCTTGGGGACGGAATTGATCATCCTCTGGTGAGTGATCCGGTGCAGGGAAAGGTTCGCCGGTCTACGTATCGCCTGTTGGCGATCGGAGACACTTTGACGCGGTAGCCCCTGCTGGATGATAAAGGGGCGCCGCGGTCGATTCCGGCGGCGCCCTTGAAAATTCTGTTCCTTGAACTCCGGAGTGAATTGACATGAAAATGAAACTGGCTTCCCTAGGCCTCCTGGCCCTGGCCCCGCTGGCTGCTCAGGCCGAGATGACGGAAATGCAGGATGCCGAGATGGCCGCAGTCAGCGGTCAGGCATTTTCGTGGTCGGGCAACGTTGATTTTAGCGCCACCTGGTCCGGTATCGTCGCCGGCTACGCTATCCAGAAGGAAGTGTATGCGGGCGGCACTTCCGGCACCGATTGGGAAGTTGGTGGCAGCAAGGACGTGACGAGCCTCTACTCGGGTCGCTGGTACAGCAAGTCGGTCGTCGTCGGCAACGATGCCGGCACCAAGTATATCGCCCCACGTTTCTCCTGGGGACGCTCCTACAGCGACTGAGCTGCTTGAGATCGATGTGCTGTGCGTATCGATCCTGTTCGGTCTCAAATGCGCGGGGGCGGGTCATCGCCCCCGTTGCACGAGCGCCATCTGAAAACACATCCTGTGTCGGAATTCCTCCCGCCTCGCCAACGCCATCGGCGTGCTTCTTCCCTCCGTAAAGACGTTTTCGCTTCACAATTGTCCGATTGATTTTCGATGTGGGTGCCGTCTCACCGTCGACCTCGTGCGCTGTCGCCAGAATCTGTGGCGTCGCTTTGACCCGACACCTGAGGCCAACTATACATAAGTGTGCTGCGATGCTTCATCCAGCATGGATGCACGACGTTTTTCCCATATCGGAGTCTGTACCTATGAAGCTGAAACTTGGTTACTTGGGCCTCTTGGCGCTCGCCCCCATGGCCGTTCAGGCCGAACTGGTCGAGATGCAGGACACAGAACTGGCCGACGTCAATGGTCAGGCGGTCACCATTCCCGGTATTGTGTTCAGCCGCACATTTGACGTGGGGGTGACAACCGTTTTTACGCCGCCGACTTATGATGCAACCTATACGGACGTGGCTGGAGGTGTCGAACGCACGTCCAGTTTCGATACGAACTATACGGTTACCCCTTATTTTAAATACCAATCCACAGGCAACTTCACGACTAATTCCTATCGCACTGTCGACAGTGATGTCGATATCGACCTGTGGGATGTCGGCTACACCCGCACCCGTACCTTCCTGTGGTTCAATCCTGAGCGCTGATTCTGGATTCACAACCCGGATAGCGCCATTGTGATGATCTCAAAGCCAGGGACGTTCCCGCGTCCTTGGCTTTCTGTCGCGTTATTTCATCCACAATCAGCACGGCATCTCCTGCGAGTTGGATGATACCCGCATGGGCAGGCCGTCTCGGCCTGGGATCATGAAAAGCGGCTCGAATGTATGACCAGACTCCACACGCCGCAGCGCAGTCATCCATCGGCCAGCATGATCGGTTCGCCGGGCTATATGTGGCCGACAATTGCCGGGCTGGTGGTCTACGAGAATCGCGAAGGCTGCAAGCAAGCCGATCTGCCGGGAGTGGGACCGGTCGCTGTAATCCGCGAACTGGAGCTTGCCCGGCGCCGGGGTCACTGCAACAGTGATGTTGGAAGCAAGCATGGCGATAAATCGGTGAGCTGCGATTTGATCCGGTGAACTCCTGGGTGGCACTTGCATGGCACAGCACCGGCGGACGGGGTCAATAAAACGACGCTGATGATCGGCTGGTTTAATGGGCTTGTCGTGTAAGAAAAGTTACATGAACGATCGATTTCAAAATAAAAAACAACTTGCTAGGAGAAAAATTTCAGGTTGCTTTACTTAAGATTGTTTTGACACCTGGGTGGGCAAGGATGTATACATACAGGTGCTGGGTATCGATGCTTGGCATATTAAGACTCACGATCCAAGAACTTTCTAAATACTGTCGGAGTTATTTAAGGATGAAGCTGAAACTTGCCTCTGTAGGACTTTTTGCCTTGGCCCCTCTGGCTGCGCAGGCCGAGCTGGTCGAAATGAACAACGTCGAACTGGCCACCGTTCAAGGTCAGGCTTTCACGATTCCCGGTGTTCTCGTCAGCCGTACAGTCGGCGTCGGGGTCAACACCCAGTTCACGTCTCCGACGTATGATGCTACTTATACCGACGTCCCGGGCGGTGTGGAGCGAGAGTCGAATTTCGTGACCAAATATACGGTATCCCCGTTTTTCACCTACACCTCGACGGGTAACTACACGGGCAATGCCTATCGCACTGTCGAAAGCGGCGCCGATATCGACGTGGTGGATGTGGCCTACTCCCGCACTCGCACCTTCCTGGGGTTTAACCCGCAGCGGTAAGAGACGCCATATGCAGGCCGATGGTGCATCGGTCCTGCGCTACGCTACCGCAAGGCCAGGGGCGTTCGCGCCCTTGGCCTTCTTTGCCTCGGGCGGGTGGCGAGACAATGATGCCGTCTGGTTATCCTCCGCGGAATCACGCATAATACGTGGCCTTTTTTCGGTCCCCAGAGGACCCTTATGCCCGGCACCTATACCCTCACTGTCCTGACCGAATTTTCCGCCTCTCATATCCTGCGCGGGCATCCCGGGCCGTGTTCCCGGCTGCACGGCCACAACTGGAAGGTGGAGGCAGAGGTCGTTGCCAACACCCTGAATGACATCGATCTGGCGATCGACTTTCAGGACATCAAGGCCGCACTGCGGGCCATCACCGAGCAACTGGATCACCGTCATCTGAACGATCTGCCCCCCTTTGATCGCCTCAATCCCACGGCTGAGCAGATCGCGCGCCATATCCACCAACGCCTGGCGACAGCGCTTGGTGGCGCTGGGGTGTGCGTCTCGGCGATCACGATCTGGGAAACCGACCGCGCCAAGGTGCGCTACAGTGAGACCTGACGCGGCGTGACCGCATGCGCCCAAGCGCCAATGACGCCCTTCCCCTTTGCGCCTCGAGGCTATACGATCGAAAGGTCACGGTCTTCACTGGCGCACCGTTCGGGAAGGGCATGTTGTGCCGGCATCGAGACCAGGGTTTTTCGAGGATAACGCCATCATGAAAGTTCCGGGCCAGGTGGCCTCTATCATCACCGATATTGCCGACGTTCAGGGCAGCGCCGATCATCGCCGCATTGCCATCGATCGTGTGGGTATTCGCAGCATCCGCCATCCGCTGCGCGTGGCCGATCGTTCCGGCGGGGTGCAACACACCGTCGCACGGCTCAACATGTACGTCAGTCTGCCGCACCACCAGAAGGGCACCCACATGTCGCGTTTCGTCGCGATCCTGGGGGAGCACGACGACGTTCTGACCGTGCACAGCCTGAACATGCTCATGCAGCGCATGACCAGCCGGCTCGAAGCGGACAGTGGTCACCTGGAAATCGCCTTTCCCTACTTTGTCGACAAGTCCGCCCCGGTTTCCGGTGTGCGCAGTCTGATGGACTACGAAGTCACGCTGACCGGTGTTTCCACCCCCGCCGGCGGTGCACAGACCCTGGTCCGCGTGGTGGTGCCCGTCACCAGTCTGTGTCCTTGCTCCAAGGAAATCTCGGACTACGGGGCGCACAATCAGCGCTCGCACGTCACGGTCGAGGTTCGCTGCCAGGGGGACGTCTGGATCGAAGATCTGGTCGACTTGGTCGAAACCGAGGCCTCGGCGCAGCTCTATGGGCTGCTCAAGCGCCCGGATGAGAAGTTCGTCACCGAACGCGCCTATGACAATCCCAAGTTCGTCGAGGACATGGTGCGCGATGTCGCCGTGCGACTGGACGCCGACGAGCGGGTGCTGGCCTATACCGTGGAATCGGAGAATTTCGAATCCATCCACAACCACTCAGCCTATGCAGTGGTGGAGCGGGTCAAGGACATCCAAGATCCGGCGTGAATCGCCAGGTTCGCCTTAGAACAGCATCAACATGATGAGCGCAGCATAAGCGCCGGCAAGCACGTCGTCGGTCATGGTGCCGAGCCCGCCAGGCAGGCGTTTGTCGGCGACATTGGCCGGCCATGGTTTGGCGATATCGAATATCCGGAACAGCACGAACCCAGCGAGCGCCGGTTTCCAGCCCGATGCTCCTTGCGCCACGGCTGGAAGCAGAGCCAGCCAGTAGCCCACCCATTCATCGACCACCAGCATGCCCGGGTCATGGAGTGCGGTCAGCCGCTCGGCTCGCTCGCAGAACCACGCACCGGCCCAGAAGGCAGCCGCCACGAAGGCCGCGTAAGGTCCTACCGGCAGCATCTGGAGTCCTGCCAGATAAATCCCCAGGGCAACGAGTGTCCCGCAGGTCCCCGGCGCCCATGGACTGAGGCCGCTGCCGAAACCGGTGGCGATGAGCAGGTCGGGATGGCGCCATAAGGACGGGAGTTTCGGGGGGCGATGGGATTTGGCGCTGCGTGTCATGGCGCTGCAGGGTTGAAATGATCGAAACCGGAGCGCGTTACGGCCATCGGTTCGCCCGCTGCGTCGTGACAACGGACACCGGGTTCGGTCGTGATGCAGCCAATTCGGGTGATCGGGCAGCCAGTTGCGTGGGTCAACGCTTCCACGCGAGCAGCATGGTGCTCGGGCATCGTGAAACACAGCTCGTAATCGTCCCCGCCGTTCAGCGGCAAGTCGGCATCGAGCGCGCCCCGCGCGGCGGATCGGAATGCGGTGGAGCGGGGGACATCGGCTTGCAGGATCGTGGCGCCGACGCCACTGGAGGCGCACAGATGCCCGAGATCGGCCAGCAAGCCGTCGGAGAGGTCGATCGCTGCGCTGGCCCATTCACGCAGGGCGCGACCGAGCGCAATGCGCGGAGTCGGACGGTCGAGGCGTTCGGCCAGGGCTGCCGGCACGCCCGATCCTTCGAGCCGCAGGGCCAGCGCCAGTGCCGCATCGCCAAGCGTTCCGGAAACATAGATGCCATCACCCGGCTTGGCGCCGGCACGGCGCAGCGCCCGATCTGCAGGGACCGTTCCCAGCGCTTGCAGGGTGCATGCCAGCGGTCCCCGGGTGATGTCGCCGCCGATCAATTCGGCATCGACGGTTTCGGCCAGCGTGAACAGGCCCGCAGAAAAGGCGGTGAGCCATTCGTGATCGATATGGGGCAAGGTGAGCGCCAAGGTCAACCAGGCCGGATCGGCGCCCATCGCCGCCAGATCGCTCAAATTGACGGCCAGGAGCTTGTGACCGAGGTCGCGGGGATCCGCATCCGGCAGGAAGTGGGTGCCGCAGACCATGGTGTCGGTAGTGGCCACCAGCCAGCTGCCTTGAGGTGGCTGAATCAACGCGGCATCGTCGCCAATCCCCAGTACCGTATCGGCGCGCCGCGAACGCCGGGTAAAGTATCGGCCAATGAGATCGAATTCCGGCGTGGCTCCATTCATCCGTGCCTGCCTCGCGCCGACCCGCTCGTGGCTTCCAGTGGACGCAGGACCCGTGCGGCTTTGTCCAACACGCTGTTGACGAAGGCGTGGCTTTGCTTGGACCCGAACAACTTGGCCAGCTCGACCACTTCGTTGAGCACGACCCGGTAGGGAATTTCCGGGAACTCGGCGAGTTCCACCAGGCCGATTATCAACAGCGCCTTTTCGACGGGGTCCAGCTGGCCGGTTGAGCGCGTGACCCACCGCTCCATCAACGATTCCCAATGCGCGGGATCGGCGATGGCTTTGGCAACGAGGGCCGAGAAATGGGCCTGATCGAAGGCCGGTCCGTCCGGATCGGCCAGGAAATCACTCATCACCTCGTGCGTCGTCCCACCGGCGAGCTGCCACTGGTAAAGCGCCTGAAAGGCCCGGCGCCGGGCGACGCTGCGGGGTTTGTTGGCTTTACCCACGTTCAAGTCCCAAGTGCGCGCAGCAGGTTGACCATTTCCAACGCCGAGAGTGCGGCTTCGGCGCCTTTGTTCCCGGCTTTCGTCCCGGCACGCTCGATCGCCTGCTCCAGGTTGTCCACCGTGAGCACACCGAAGGCGACGGGCAGGGCCGACTCGAGCGAGACCTGCGCCAAGCCTTTGGCACACAGGCCCGCGACGTGATCGAAATGCGGGGTCGATCCGCGGATCACGGCGCCGAGGGCCACCACCGCATCGAAGCGGCCGCTGCGGGCGGCTTGCTGGACGACCAGCGGCAGTTCAAACGCGCCGGGTGCGCGAATCAGCGTCAGTTGGTCGGTGCGGGCACCGTGGCGCAGCAGGGTGTCTTCGGCGCCCCGCACCAGCGCGTCGACGATGAAGTCGTTGAAGCGCGCGGCCACCAGCGCGAAACGGGTATCGGTGGCGACCAGATTGCCTTCGAGCAGGGTTGTTGCGGGCATGGCTTGATTCCGTATTCAGGAGCGGGTTGAAAAAGGAGAGAGTCGGGTCAATCGGGTGCGACGACTTCGACCACTTCGAGACCGAAGCCCGAGATGGCCTGAAAGCGGCGCGTGGAGCTCAAGACACGCATCCGATGCACGCCCAGGTCCTTGAGAATCTGGGCGCCGATTCCATGAGTGCGCAGCACGCCGCTGATGCCCGGACGATGGGCGGGTGGACGGCCCGGGATACCGAGTTCGCGGACCCGCTGCAGCAAGGTGAACGGCGGCTCGGGTTTGCGCAGCACGACCAGCACGCCCTGCTCCTGCCGACCCATGTAGGCGAGCGCCGCGTCCAGCGGCCAGCCGGCTTCGGAATCGTCCAGGCTGAGCAGATCGGTCAGCGTGTTCTCGACATGTACGCGAACCAAGGCCGGGGTTTCGGGGTCCAGATGGCCGCGCACCAGGGCGAAGTGCACCGTGCGATCCAGAGCATCCTCGTAGGCCACCAGGCGGAAATCGCCGTACCGGGTGGTGAGGCGCGATTCGGCGCAGCGGGTCACGGTTTTCTCGGTTTCGAGGCGATAGCGGATCAGATCCGCAACGGTGCCGATTTTGAGGTCGTGTTCGGCTGCGAAACGCTCCAGTTCCGGCCGCCGCGCCATGGTCCCGTCTTCGCTCAGGATCTCGACGATCACCGCGGCCGGTTCCAGCCCGGCGAGACGGGCCAGATCACAGCCGGCCTCCGTATGGCCCGCGCGGGTCAGGACGCCGCCCTTCTGGGCCATCAACGGGAAGATGTGACCCGGGGTGACCAGATCGGTCGGGGCGGCGTCCGCACGGACGGCGGCCTGGATCGTGCGGGCCCGGTCGGCTGCGGAGATGCCAGTCGTGACCCCCTCGGCGGCTTCGATCGAGACCGTGAAATTGGTGGCATGCTTCTCGTCGGTGGCGCTGACCATGAGTGGGAGACGCAGTTGCTGGCAGCGCTCTGCGGTGAGCGTCAGGCAGATCAGGCCACGGCCATAGCGGGCCATGAAGTTGATGTCATCGGCGCGGCAGTGAGCGGCTGCCATCAACAGATCGCCTTCGTTTTCCCGATCCTCGTCATCCATCAGGACGACCATGCGGCCGCGGCGGATGTCTTCGATGATCTCCTCGGTGCTGTTCAGCGCCATGGGTTTATCCCTCTCCTGCAGGGGATGCGAATCCCTGCTGTGCCAGCCATGATTCGGTGATCCGACTTTCGCCGCTCGGATTCTGCATCAGCCGTTCCAGATAACGCGCCAGAAGGTCGACTTCGAGGTTTACCCGTTGGCCCGGCTGATACTGGCCCAGGGTCGTTCGTTCGCGGGTATGGGGAATGATGTTCGTCTCGAAGTGTTGTCCGGCCACGGTGTTGACGGTCAGGCTGATGCCATCGATGCAGATCGATCCCTTGGCGGCGATGTAGCGCGCGAGCTCAGCCGGCGCCTCGAAGCGCAGACGCCAGGATCGCCCGTCGGGGTGCTGATCGACGAGCCAGCCGATGCCATCGACGTGCCCGCTGACCAGATGCCCGCCCAATGGGTCGATGGGCCGTAGCGCCGGTTCCAGGTTGACCGGATCGCCGGGCTTGAGATCGCCCAGCGTCGTGCAGTCCAGTGTCTCGCGCGATACATCGGCCCAGAAACCGTCTGCAGTGTAAGAGGTGGCGGTCAGGCAGGCGCCGTTCACGGCGATGCTGGCGCCGGGCACCAGGCCGGCGATGATGTCGGGCGCATGGCCGATACGCAGCCGGACGTCGCCGCCGCGCGCTTCGCATTCCGCCAGCGTTCCGACGGCCCGAATCAAACCCGTGAACATCTCAATGCGTCTCCTTCTCCTGCTGTTCGGGCGTCGCCCGGATCCGCCAATCCGCGCCCACTGCGCGCACATCTCGGATGCGCAGGGGAATGCGGGCATCCAGTCCCACGAGGTCCGGCAGATCGAACATGCCGCGTCCGTGGCTGCCCAGCAGCGACGGCGCCAGATAGATGATCAGCTCATCGACCCGATGAGCTGCGATGAGCCCGCCCGCCAGAGTGGGCCCGGCCTCGATCAGCACATCGTTCACCCCAAGGCTCGCCAGATGTGTGAATACGGCGGCCGGATCAGTCGGCTCGGGCAGGCCGATCACTTCGGCGCCGGCGTCCTGCAGCGCCTCGGCGCGGCTTTCTGGTACCGGCGCTGCGGTATAGACGACCAGACGGCCACCCGGGCCGAACAGCCGACCGCCGGGCATCAGCCTCAGACGCCGGTCCAACACCGCCCGCAGCGGCTGATGCCAAGGGACGACCCGGCCATCCGGGGCGACGCCATGCCCGGGCAGCCGCACGGTCAGCGCCGGATCGTCGGCCAGCGCCGTACCGCTGCCCGTCAGTACGGCGCCGCTTCTGGCGCGCAGGTGCTGGACATCCAGCCGCGCCGCCGGACCGGTAATCCATTGGCTTTTCCCGTTCGCGGCGGCAGTGCGTCCGTCCAGGGTTGCACCGAGTTTCAGCGTGACCCTTGGCCGCCCCTGTGTCATGCGCTGAATATAGCCGGGGTTCAGTTGCCGCGCGGCCGGATTGCCGACCTGCTCGGTGACCGCGATGCCCGCTGCGCGCAGCTGGGCATGACCTTCTCCTCGCACCAGCGGATTGGGATCTTCCATGGCCGTGACGACCCGCGTCACCCCGGCGGCAATCAGGGCCGCGCTGCAGGGTGCCGTGCGGCCGTGATGGCTGCAGGGTTCGAGCGTCACATAGGCCGTTGCGCCGCGCGCCCGCGCGCCCGCCTGCTGCAGGGCATAGATTTCGGCATGAGGTGCACCGGCCTGCATATGCCAGCCTTCCCCGACGATCTGTCCATCGGACACCAGCACACAGCCGACGCGCGGGTTGGGTTGGGTGGTGGCCATGCCGCGCTCGGCGAGGCGAATGGCGCGGGCCATGTAGCGGGCATCATCGGCCTGCTGCATCAGGAGGCTTCCTCGTCGGCCGTTCCCCCGGGCAGCAGCGACAATTGCCGCCGCGTTCCGGCCGGGGTGGGCGCCGCCGCTTCCTGCAGCCGCTCCACTTCCTCCCGAAACGCGTTCACGTCCTGGAAACTGCGGTAGACCGAGGCGAACCGCACATAGGCGACCTGATCCAGTTCCCGCAGCTCGTCCATCACCCATTCACCGATGCGACCGGTGGCGACCTCGCGGTCTCCGGTGGCGCGGATACGACGCAGGATCCGGCTCACAGCGGCTTCGACCGCTTCGGCTCCGACCGGGCGCTTTTCGAGCGCCCGTAACAGACCGCTGCGCAACTTGTCTTCATTGAACGGCTCACGTGTCCCATCCCGCTTGACCACGCGCGGCAGCACCAGCTCGGCGCGCTCGAACGTGGTGAAGCGTTCCCCGCAGGTTGGACATTCGCGTCGGCGTCGGACCTGGGTACCGTCTTCGGCCAGCCGGGAATCCACGACGCGGGTATCGGCCGCCCCGCAAAACGGGCAATGCATCGCTGCGCCGGTCCCAGGTCAATCCGCGCCGTAGACGGGGAAGCGCCGGCAGATGGCAAGAACCTCGCCCTTGATCCGGTTCAGCACGGCGTCATCGTTCGGGTGGTCCAGCACTTCGGCGATCCAGCGACCGAGGGTTCGGGTCTCCTCGACGCCAAAGCCGCGTGTGGTGATGGCCGGGGTGCCCAGGCGGATGCCGCTGGTGACGAAGGGCGAGCGCGGATCGCCCGGTACCGCATTCTTGTTGATGGTGATATTCGCTGCGCCCAAGGCGGCTTCCGCATCCTTGCCGGTCAGCTCGCGGCCGATTAGATCCACCAACATCAGGTGGTTGTCGGTTCCTCCGGAAACGATCTTGTATCCACACTCGACCAGGGCCGCCGCCAGCACGCGTGCATTGTCGACGACCTGTTGCTGATAGGTCGCGAATTCCGGCTGGAGCGCTTCCTTGAATGCCACGGCCTTGGCGGCAATGACGTGCATCAGGGGACCGCCCTGGATGCCCGGGAACACGATGCTGTTCAGCTTCTTTTCGATTTCCGGGTTGGGGCGCGCCAGAATGAGGCCGCCGCGCGGGCCGCGCAGGGTCTTGTGCGTGGTGGTCGTGGTCACGTCCGCCAGTGGGACGGGGCTGGGGTAGACGCCCGCGGCGACCAGGCCGGCCACATGCGCCATATCGACCAGCAGATAGGCACCCACCTCGTCGGCGATGGTCCGGAAGCGAGCCCAGTCCACGACGCGCGAATAGGCGGAGAAGCCGGCCACGATCAGGCGGGGACGATGTTCGCGTGCGAGCGTTTCCACCTGGACGTAATCGATGAGCCCTTCGCTGTCCACGCCGTATTGGACGGCGTTGTAGATCTTGCCGGAGAAATTCACCGAGGCGCCATGGGTCAGGTGGCCGCCATGGGCCAGCGACATGCCAAGCACGGTGTCGCCGGGCTGCAGCAGCGCCATGTAGACGGCCTGGTTGGCTTGGGAACCCGAATGCGGCTGGACATTGGCGTAGCTGGCGCCAAACAGTTCGCAGGCCCGCTTGATGGCCAGATCTTCGGCCACATCGACATATTCACAGCCGCCGTAATAGCGCTTGCCGGGATAGCCTTCGGCGTACTTGTTGGTCAGCACCGACCCTTGCGCTTCCAGAACACGCGGGCTGGCATAATTTTCCGAGGCGATGAGTTCGAGATGTTCCTCCTGACGCTGGGCTTCGGCGGTCAGGGCGGCCTGCAGTTCATCATCGAACCCGGCGATCCGCATGCTGGGGCTGAACATGGCGGGGCGACTCCTTGGCAAGATGGGCGAGAGCGACGAAACGGCGTATTGTACCCGATCCTCGCGGTACACTGGCCCTCCATCGCCATGCGCGATGCACCGGCAATCCTTCAGGAATCCGATCATGTCCCAATACATCTACACCATGCACCGTGTCAGCAAGGTCGTCCCGCCCAAGCGGGAAATCCTGCGTGACATCTCGCTGTCTTTCTTTCCCGGCGCCAAGATCGGCGTGCTGGGCCTCAATGGTTCGGGAAAATCCACCTTGCTGCGCATCATGGCGGGCGTCGATCGGGAATTCGAGGGGGAGGCCCGTCCGCAGGCGGGGATCAAGATCGGCTATCTGGCCCAGGAGCCCGAGCTCGATGAGAGCAAGGATGTGCGAGGCAACGTCGAGGATGGGATCCGGGAGCTCAAGAATCTGCTAGACCGCTTCAACGCCATCAGCAACGCCTTCGCGGAGCCGGATGCCGACTTTGATACCTTGCTTGCTGAGCAGGCCGAGCTGCAGGACAAGATCGATGCTGCCGGCGCCTGGGAACTGGATCGCACCCTGGAAATCGCGGCGGACGCCCTGCGCCTGCCGCCGTGGGATGCCGATGTGAAGACCTTGTCCGGGGGCGAAAAACGGCGCGTCGCGCTGTGTCGCCTGTTGCTTTCCAAGCCCGACATGCTGCTGCTCGATGAGCCCACCAACCACCTGGACGCCGAATCGGTTGCCTGGCTCGAACGCTTTCTGCACGACTACAAGGGCACGGTGATCGCGGTGACCCACGATCGCTACTTCCTCGACAACGTTGCGGGCTGGATTCTCGAGCTCGACCGCGGACACGGTATCCCTTGGGAAGGCAACTATTCCAGCTGGCTGCTGCAGAAGGAAAAGCGTCTCGCCCAAGAGGAGAAGGCCGAATCGGCGCATCGCAAGGCCATGCAGGCTGAGCTCGAATGGGTCCGCAGCAATCCCAAGGGCCGCACGGCCAAGAGCAAGGCGCGTCTGGCGCGCTTCGATGAACTGGCTTCGCAAGAGTTCCAGAAGCGCAACGAGACCCAGGAACTCTACATTCCGCCGGGGCCGCGTCTGGGCAATCTGGTGATCGAGGCCGAGGGCCTGCGCAAGTCGTTTGGTGAGCGGCTACTGTTCGAGAACCTCGGATTCCGCCTGCCGCCCGGCGGTATCGTCGGGATCATCGGTCCCAACGGGGCAGGCAAGACCACGCTGTTCCGGATCCTCGCCGGCAAGGAACAGCCTGATGCCGGAGAATTGCGCCAGGGTCCGACCGTCGAGCTGGCCTATGTCGACCAGAGTCGGCAGAGCCTGGATGACGACAAGACCGTGTGGGAAGAAATTTCCGATGGCCAGGACATTCTGCGCGTCGGGACCTACGAGACGGTCTCTCGCGCCTATGTCGGCCGCTTCAATTTCAAGGGCACCGACCAGCAAAAACGGATCGGCGAGCTCTCGGGTGGGGAGCGCAACCGGGTTCATCTGGCCAAGGTGCTGCGCTCGGGCGGCAACGTCCTGCTGCTCGACGAGCCGACCAACGACCTGGATGTGGAAACCCTGCGTGCACTGGAAGAAGCGCTGCTCACCTTCCCCGGTTGCGCGGTGGTGATTTCGCATGATCGCTGGTTTCTGGACCGGGTGGCCACGCACATCCTCGCCTTCGAGGGGGACAGTCAGGTGGTGTGGTTCGAAGGTAACTACGCCGACTACGAGGTGGATCGCAAGCGCCGCCTCGGCGTTGCCGCCGATACGCCCCATCGCATCAAGTATCGGCCGCTCAAGGCCTGAGTCGGCCGAGTTTGCCGGATGTCAGGTGACCGGCGGATAGAAGATCGCCAGCCATAGGGTCGGTTCGTCGGGGTCGGTGGCGTCGACCCGATGCCGGCAGTGCGCCGGTAAGTGCAGCCAGTCGCCCGGGGCGAGGTGCATGGTTTGCGTTTCGTCTCCCGGGCCGAGCAGCGTCAGCGTGGCTGACCCGCTCACCAGGAGCACGAACTCATCCTCGTCCTGGTCGTACCAGAAATCCGGTGGACTGGCGTGCGCCCGACTTACGATGCGCTCGATGCGTGCGCCCGGCCGGCTGGCCAGGATCCGGATCTCCTCCGCGCTGCCCGGCGCCGGCAGGTCGCGCCAGAGATTGCCTCGAGCCGGCGGTGCGCCGGGCTCGGGAGACGGGTGTGAAGGGTCGTCCGCCCGGGCGATCATGCGACGTTCAGACGTTCGTTGAAAAAATGCAGCACGCGATCCAGCGCCGCGCGGGTCGGGTGTCCCTCCCGGTCCACCAGGTCATTGGTCAGCACCGAGTGGGCATAGCGCGGGATGCGGTGCGGATTGCCGGGGCCCGAATCGATCTCGATGGCCTCGAAGCCCTCGCCCAGTTCCCGACGCAGATGATCGAAGCGCGCTCGGGGACAGGCCATATCGTGCGTGAAGCGCAGCCCCAGCACACGTGCGCCGTCGGCCACCCGTCCTTTCACGCATCGCAGATCCTCGGGACTGATGTGCAGGGCGGCGCGGTGCGAGGCGGTGATGCCGAACGGCAGTGACGGCTGACTCAGAACGGGTGCGGCGACGACCGGATCGACCATCATGGCCAGAGCGAAGTTGCCGGTCAGGCACATCCCCAACACGCCCACGCCCGGCCCGCCGAGTTCGGCGTGCAGCGCGCGGCAGAGTGCTTTCAGCGGCTCGACGATTGGGCTCGTGCCGTGGCGGGCCAGGACATGGAACTCGCGCCGCACGCATGCCCGCATCATCGACGCTGCGAGATAGCTTCCCGAGAGTGGGCGCCCGGCGGTGCCGAAGAGTTCGGGCAGCGCCACACTGAAGCCGGCCTCGGTGACACGGCGCGCGAAACGCTCGACCTGCGGGGTGATACCGGGGATCTCGTGGATGACGACCACCCCGGGACCTGTCCCGGCGCGGTAGACCGGAAAGGTGGTCGCACCATCCGTGAACTGAGTCTGCTCGAAGCCGGACAAGGCCATCGCAACACTCCTGTGCGGGATTACTGCGCCAAGCATAGACCGGATGCCATCCCCGGCGTCGAGTCCCCGGGCCTCGGCTTCACCTGCAGCGATGCCTTGCGCTAAGCTTTGGCCTTTCCCGCTCCCGTTTTCGGTGTTTCATGTCGGTTTTCACCAAGGTCGAACGCAACGAGCTGATCGCGTTTCTGGACGCCTATACCGTCGGTGATCTGCAGCATTTTCAAGGCATTCGGGCTGGCATCGAGAACACCAACTATTTCGTCAATACCAGCGGCGGGCGTTGGGTGTTGACCTTGTTCGAAACCCTGCCGGTCAGCGAACTGCCGTTTTGCCTGTACCTGATGGATCATCTCGATGCGCACGGCATTCCGAGCCCCGCGCCGGTTGCCGATCGTAACGAACACATTCTTTCCGTGCTCAAAGGCAAGCCGGCGGCGTTGGTGCAGCGGTTGCCGGGGCGCAGCGCGCTGACACCCACTATCCCGCAGTGTGCGGCCATGGGGGAAATGCTTGCCCGGCTACATCTGGTCGGCCAGAGCTACGGCCGGCAACGGCCGAACAGCCGCGGCCCGCAGTGGTGGCAGCGCATGGCCGAGGTGCTGCTGCCGTATCTGGATGCTGCCGGGCAGCGTTTGCTGACCAACGAGCTCGATCACCAGATGCGCTTGCGCGATGCCGTGCTTCCGCGCGGCATCATCCACGGCGATCTGTTCCGGGACAATGTGCTGTTCCATGGCGATCGCATATCGGGTGTCATCGACTTCTACTACGCTTGCAACGATGTGCTTCTGTTCGACCTGGCCATTGCGGTCAATGACTGGTGTGCCACCGAGGACGGTAGCTTGGACGAGGAGCGGACCGCGGCGGCGGTCCAGTCCTATGCCCGCGAGCGTGCATTCGTGCCTGCCGAAGCGGAAGCCTGGTCGTCGCTGCTGCGCGCCGCCGCGCTTCGGTTCTGGCTCTCGCGCCTGCACGACCTGCATTTTCCACGTCCGGGCGAACTCACCCACATCAAGGATCCGGATGTGTTTCGGCGTATCCTCGAGCATCAGATCGAGACGCCGGCCCGTCTGCCGCCGGTGGGTTGGTGACGCCAGCCCCGTAACGCGACAACGGGGCTCATGGACGTGAACGCAGATGCTGCGTACTGGTCTATGACATCGCCAGCGGGTGCCGCTCCTCGGCAGGGCCGGCACCGGCATGGAACGCCCAGCTTCTACGAGGTGCCTTATGAATCGATGGATCAAGATCAGCGGAATCGCGCTCGCCGTCCTCATCGTGTTGGCTCTGGTGCTGACGCTTGCGCTGCCTCGGCTGCTTGATCCGAACGCCTATCGCGATGATCTGACCCGCCTCGTTTCCGAACAGACCGGGCGGACGCTCACCCTGGAGGGGGATCTGGGTGTCAGCGTCTTTCCGTGGCTGGGTCTTGAAGTCAACGGCGCCTCGCTGGCCAATGCACCGGGATTCGGTGAGGAGCCCATGCTCGCGGTGCGCCATGCCGCGGCGCGCATCCGGCTGTTGCCTTTGTTGGCCGGGCGGCTCGAATTCGGCACCATCGCCCTCGATGGTCTGCAGCTGAGTCTGGCGCGAGCGGCCGATGGCCGCAGCAACTGGCAGGACATCCAGGAACGGCTGGCCCGTTCGGAGGAAACCTCCGAAACCACGCCCGAAGCCGAATCGCCATCGCAAACCGATGGTCGGTTTTCGCTGAGCGAGTTCAACATCACGGGTGTGCGGGTGCAGGAAGGACGTCTGCTGTGGGATGACCGTCAGAACGGCACACGCTATGCGCTGACCGACTGGGACCTGAAGACGGGGCAGGTGCGCTTCGGCGGCAAGGTTCCGGTGACCTCGAGCTTCAATCTGTCGGTGGGTGCGCCGGATCTCGATGCGGAGGTCGATTTCGAGGCCGGCGTGCAGGTCGCGCCGGAGGCGGGCCGCTATGTGGTCGAGGATTTGATGCTCGAGACCCGCCTGCGCAGTCCGGAGCTGTTCGGCGAGGCGGTCCTGCCGGTGGCGCTCTCCGGCGCCGGGGTCTGGCAGCAGGATGCGCCGGGAACGCTGGGTCCCATCAGGCTCGAAGTCGGTCCCTACAAGACAGCTGGCCAGCAGATCGACAAGCTGGTTCTGACGGTGGACGAGGGTGTCGTCGATGTCGCCCGGTCCATTGCCCGATTGGCCCAGGTAAAGCTGTCGGGCGAGAACATCCGGTGGGCGGGCAGCGCCTTGGACAGCTTGGATCTGCAAACCGGCGGCGAGGTGAACTGGGGCAGCGGGCGGGTCGAGTTGGCCAGCGTCCGGTTGCAAGCCAAGGCGCTGCGTCCGACGGCAGACATGGCCCCCGTCGCGCTGGACGCGAGGACGCCGGTCTCGGTCGACTGGAAACGCCAACGACTGGAAGCACCGGATCTGGGCGTCACGCTGGATGGAAAGCTGGCAGTTGCCGGCGGGCAGGGGCTGCTCGATCCGTCGCTGAGCGGGAAGCTCGATTACGACTGGGGTGCCGGCCGGGCGCGCCTGAACGATATGCGTCTGTTGGCCGAGTCCCTCGATCTGGGCGATGGTCGGGTCCTGGCCAGGCCTGAAATCACCACCGATGTCGCCGGTGCACTGTCCGATCAGCGCTGGTCGCTGAAGCCGTTGAACCTGCGTGTGGGCGATCTGTTCAGGGCCCAGGGCAATATCGACATCACCGCGGCGCGAGGCTTCGGGTATCAGGGTCGCATCGACGCGCCGCCCTTCGCACCCCGGCCGCTGTTCACGGCGCTGAAGATCGAGTTGCCACCGACCACTGCGTCCGATACCTTGCGCACCCTGGCGGTAAACACCGCCTTCAAAGGAACGGCCGAACGGGTCGCGCTGGATGACTTGCGCGTCGATCTGGATGGCGGCCGCATGCAGGGCAGTGCGGCGATCGCCTGGGACGAGCGCATGCAGGTGAAGACCGATCTGACGGTGGATCGGTTGAATGTGGACCGCTACCTGCCGCCCACTTCCGGCAGCGCACCCGAGCCCAAGCCCGCGACAGGAACCGCCCCGGCCGGTGATCCGGGGCCCCAGCCCATTCCGGTGGCCCTGTTGCGACAGTTCGATCTCGACACCCGGCTGCGAGTCGGGGCGCTGACCCTGAGCCGGATCGCCATGCAGAACGCCGAGATCCGGGCCGTGCTCAAGGATGGCCGGCTGGTCGTGGACCCCTTGCAGGCGGGGTTGTTCGGCGGCCAGATGACCACGACGATGCAGATCGACGCCGCCCCCGAGGTGCCGACGGTGACGATCAAGCCGGTATTCAAGGGCATTCAACTGGCGCCCCTGATGCAGCGTTTCGCCGGCGAAGCTTATCTCACCGGAACCGGGACACTGGATCTCAACGCCGCCACACGCGGCGCGGATACCGGGCAATGGCTGCGCAATCTCGACGGACTGCTTTCGGTGGATCTGCGCGATGGCCGCATCGAGCGGATCGATATCCTCAATCAGCTGCGGCGCGGTTATGCCCAGGTGCGGTCGCTGGATCCGGGGCCCGCACCCGAAGGTGGCACCGAATTCACAGAGCTCAAGGGGAAGGTGTCGATGAAAGGGCCGATCTGGCGCAACGAGGCTCTGTCGCTGACCTCACCGCTCCTGCGCATGGATGGCAAGGGGCAGATTGATGTTGATCGTCAGCAGCTCGACTTCGACGTATTGGCTACCTTGCTGGGCACCGGAATGATTCGCGGTGACCGCTGGCTCGAGGATCTGATCGACAAGCCCATACCCATCGCCATCAAAGGTCCGTGGGCTCGGCCGAGTGTGCGTCCAGACGTCAAGGCGCTGGCCGAGGCCAAGGCGCGCGAGCGGCTGGAACAGGAAAAACAGAAGATCCAGGAGAAGCTCAAGGACCGGGAAGACGAACTGCGCGAGAAAGCGGCCGAGAAGATTCAGGAGGGGCTGGGGAAATTCCTGCGGTGACTTGGGCCGCGCTTCCCTTGCCACCGGCGGCTTTCGCCGAGCGGGTGCTGGCCTGGTTCGATGTCCATGGGCGCCACGGTTTGCCGTGGCAGGCGGATCGGGATCCCTACCGGATCTGGGTTTCCGAGATCATGCTGCAGCAGACTCAGGTGGCCACGGTCATCCCTTATTACCAGCGATTCATGACCCGCTTTCCGGACGTGGCGAGTCTGGCCGCAGCCGATCTCGACACGGTGCTGGGGTTCTGGACCGGGCTGGGTTACTACGCGCGTGGCCGGAACCTCCATCGTGCCGCGCAGTGGGTCTTGGCGCACCACAAAGGCTGCTTTCCCACCGACCCGGAATCCCTGCGGGAGCTGCCTGGCATCGGACGTTCCACGGCGGCGGCCATCGCAGCGCTGTCCACGGGCGCGCGCGAACCGATCCTGGACGGGAACGTGAAGCGGGTACTGTGTCGTTTTCTGGCGCTCGACCTGCCTCCGGGAACGGCGCGCGATCGGCGGCTGTGGGCGGCGGCCGAGGCGCTGACCCCCACCAGCCGGGTCGACGCCTATACCCAGGCGATGATGGATCTCGGTGCCACCTGTTGCACGCCGCGGCGACCCCAGTGCGCGCGCTGCCCACTCCGGCCGGATTGCCGCGCGGTCGCGCTGAACCAGGTCGAGTCGTTTCCCCGCCGGGCGGTTCGCCGCGCGGCCCCGGAAGTGGCAGTCACCTTGTTGGCGATCGGCGATCCGGACGGGCGGATCTGGCTGGAGCGACGACCGCCGCGCGGCATCTGGGGTGGCATGTGGTGTCTGCCCGAGTGCCCACCTGAGACTGTGCCGGCGGACTGGTGCGCTCGGTGGTTCGGAGAGGTGCCCGCTTCGTGTGCGGCGCTGCCCGAGATCCGTCATGTCCTGACCCATCGCCGGTTGCGCGTGCAGCCTTGGCAGCTTCAGCTGTCTTCGGGTTGGGCCGATCCGGGCCTGCGCGAAGGCGTGTGGTACCAGTCTGGTACGATGCCGCCCGGCGGCATGGTCAAGCCGGTACTGGATCTTCTGGCAGGGCCGATCGGGGGCGTCCAGGGGTGATGGCCTTTCAACATTGTGAGGTGAAACGTGCAGAATCGGGCGGTGCGTTGATGTCATCCATCATTTCTGTTCGGGCATTGGACAAGCGGTATCCATCGGGATTTCAGGCCCTGCATGACATTCATCTCGAGATCCGGCGCGGGGAAATCTTTGCCCTGCTCGGCCCGAACGGCGCGGGCAAGACCACGCTGATCAGCATCATCTGCGGCATCGCCATGCCCAGCGCCGGCACCGTGACGATCGCCGGCTACGACAGTCGCGCCCAGTATCGGGCTGCACGTTCACGGGTCGGTCTGGTGCCCCAGGAGCTCTTTACCGATGCCTTCGAGACGGTCTGGGCGACGGTCGCCTTCAGCCGCGGCCTGTTCGGCAAGCCGCCCGATCCGGTCTATCTGGAGCGGGTGCTGCGCGACCTGTCGCTCTGGGACAAGCGCAACGATCGCATCATGACGCTGTCCGGCGGCATGAAACGGCGCGTGATGATCGCCAAGGCGCTGTCCCACGAACCCGAAATCCTGTTCCTCGATGAGCCCACCGCCGGGGTCGACGTCGAGCTGCGACGCGACATGTGGCAATTGGTGCGCACGCTGCGTGCTCAGGGCGTCACCATCATCCTGACCACCCATTACATCGAGGAAGCCGAGGAGATGGCTGATCGCATCGGCGTGATCCGGGGTGGCCGGCTGATCCTGGTCGAAGAGAAGCAGGTCTTGATGCACCGGATGGGCGAACGCCAGCTGCGCCTGCAGTTGCAGCAGCCGTTGTCCGTGCTGCCGGCGGGTCTGAGCAGCTATCCCCTGGCATTGTCTACCGATGGCAGCGAGCTGATCTATACCTATGACGCTGCCGGGGATCAGGCCGGGATTGCCCATATGCTGCGGGATCTTTCGGCGCATGGCATCGATTTCAAGGGGCTGCAGTCGCGTGAGAGTTCGTTGGAGGACATCTTCGTCAATCTGCTGAAGGCGCATTCATGAATCTCTATGCCATCCGCGCGATCTACCATTTCGAAATGGCCCGTTGGTTCCGCACGCTGCTGCAGAGCGTCGCGTCGCCGATCCTGTCGACTTCGCTGTATTTCGTGGTGTTCGGCGCGGCGATCGGCACGCGCATGGGGGACATCAACGGTGTGTCCTATGGCGCCTTCATCATCCCGGGCCTGCTGATGCTGTCCCTGTTGTCCGAAAGCATTTCCAATGCCTCATTCGGGATCTACATGCCGAAATGGTCCGGGACGATTTACGAGGTGCTGTCTGCCCCGGTTTCGGCAATCGAAGTGCTGGCCGGCTATGTCGGCGCGGCAGTGACCAAGTCCGTGTTGCTTGGCTTGCTGATTCTGGCAACGGCCCGTCTGTTCGTTCCCTACAGCATCGATCACCCGCTGTGGATGGTGCTGTTCTTGTTGCTCACGGCGATCAGCTTCAGTCTGTTCGGCTTCATCCTCGGCGTTTGGGCCGACAACTGGGAAAAGCTGCAGATCATCCCGCTCATGATCGTCACGCCGCTCGCGTTTCTGGGGGGTAGCTTCTATTCCATCGACATGCTGCCGCCCCTGTGGCAGAAGATCGCGCTGATCAATCCGGTGGTCTATCTCATCAGTGGATTCCGCTGGAGTTTCTACGGGGTCGCCGAAGTGCACATCGGCATCAGCCTGACCATGATCGCCCTGTTTCTGGGATCGTGTCTCCTGGTCATCACCTGGATTTTTCGGACCGGCTACAAGCTCAAGCAATGAAGGATGCCAGTGCAATTTCCGTTCGCCGGACCTTTTCTGCCGAGGGGTGGGCTTTGGTATAGAATCGGAACCTCAATAAAGAAAGAAACAGGCGAGCGTCGGGTACCGGCCCCGAACGCATGAGCCAGACGGGTCAGCGCAGGGGAGAATACCAGCCACGATTGGGATTTCGCAGTGGAGGAATGAGGATATGACGCGGATGGTGCAGTGCATCAAGCTTGGCCAGCAAGCGGAAGGGTTGGATTTTCCACCCTACCCGGGCGATCTCGGCAAGCGCATTTATGAATCGGTTTCCAAACCGGCCTGGCAGGAATGGCTGCGCCACCAGACCATGTTGATTAACGAATATCGCCTCACGCCCATCGATCCCAAGGCGCGCAAGTTCCTGGAACAGGAAATGGAAAAATTCTTTTTCGGTGGAGACAGCGCCGCGCCGCCCGAATTCGTTCCGCCGGCGCCGGCGGGCTGAGCGCGCCGGCGGCTTGACGCGCGGACGGGCAGGCGGTACATTTCGCGCCTCTTTCTTGCATCGGGATGCGGCTGATTCGCTGCACCCGTCTCGATCGGGCCAGGTAGCTCAGTCGGTAGAGCAGGGGACTGAAAATCCCCGTGTCGGCGGTTCGATTCCGTCCCTGGCCACCATCTTCTCCCTTAATCATTCGTCGGTGCCGTGCATCGGTCGTGTTGCTGTTGGCGCAATATCGCGCAAAGTATCTCCCGGCATTTGTGCCGGGCCTGCTTGACGGCGGCGCGCGCGTGGGCCCCAATGATCGATGTGGCAGGCTCGTTCGGGGAGCAGGGCGATGGGCGGTGACAGCTGCGCCAATGGCGCATGTTCAGCAGCAGCGGTGGTCCGTCCCGGCTACCGGCGGGCGCTATGGGCCGCACTCATCGTCAACGCCCTCATGTTCGGTGTCGAGCTCGCCGGCGCGCAGGTTGCCGGTTCGGTTTCCTTGCTCGCCGATGCCGCGGATTTTCTAGGCGATGCCGCCAATTACGCGCTTTCGCTTGCCGTGTTGTCGATGGGCCTGATCTGGCGCGCGCGGGCGGCCTTCCTCAAGGGACTGACCATGGCTGCCTTCGGTGCGTTCGTGCTGGGCAAGGCGGCATTCAGCGTGGCCGGTGGCGCACCGCCGGAGCCGCTGACCATGGGTTTTATCGCCGTGCTCGCGCTGGCCGCCAACGTCGGCGTGGCGCTGATGTTGTATGCCTTCCGTAGCGGCGATGCCAATATGCGGTCGGTCTGGCTGTGCAGTCGTAACGATGCCATCGGCAACATCGCCGTCATGCTGGCGGCGCTGGGTGTATTCGGCACCGGCCGCGCATGGCCCGACCTGATCGTCGCGGCGATCATGGGCACCCTTGGAATCACGGCGGCATGGGCCGTTCTGCGCCATGCGCGCACCGAGATGGCCAGCATCCGGACGCCGGCCGTGCGGCCCGCCCGGTCGTCGGGTGATTGACACGGCACCGTAGGGCTCATTATGGTGCGGCGTTATGCGCCGTCTGGTTCTCATCCTGCTGATCTGCCTGTTTCCGCTCCAAAGTTCCTGGGCCGCGGTGGCGCACTACTGGGAGCACGGCAGTCTCTATCAAGTGATGGGTAAAGCGGCGCATGCGGCCGAGGCTGGCGAGCGTGCTGCGGCAAAAGACACCCATGGGCATCAGCGCACGTTTCCGACACACGATCACTGCCATCTCGCCGGGTTCGTGGCCGTTCCGAGTGGCTTCACGCCTATCGCCGTCGTCTCTTCGCGGATGAGTCCACCTGAGACGGACAGCCGCTACCGCTCGCAAACCGTTCGTCCACCCGAACGTCCCCAATGGGTCGTGTCCGCCTGATACGGCGGGACGACGGCCAGTTCGCGATCAAGCACGTTTCCTCATTCGCTCTTGCCGCGTTACCGCGAATTCGTTCTATGCGTGGAGCGTTCGATGCGAAGACTGCTTTGGCCGTTGGGGTTGGCGGCGCTGATCTGCAACCCATCCTTTGCCGGGTCGCCTGCGGCCGATTGTGGCCCGATCCGGATCGCGAGTGACGCCGGGCGAGCAACTGAAACCCGGCCCGAAGGTCCCCTGACCCTGCCTGGCGCGCTCGCCATCACTGGCCGCGTCAATCCCGACCTTGCGGCGGCGCGGCGGGAAGTTCAGGTCTTCGAGGCCGCCATCAGGCAGGCCCGGAGCAGGCCCAATCCTGAACTGTCGGCCGAACTCGAAGACACCCGCCCCGAAACCCGCACCACACGGCTGGCGTTGAGCCAGCCCATCGAACTGGGCGGCAAGCGCGCCGCGCGGATCGACGCAGCCGACTACGGGCGGGCGGCAGCCGAAGCCAAGCTCATCGCCAGCCAGATGCGGATCTGTGCGGCGGTACGCGTCGCCTTCTTCGATGCCCTGATTGCCCAGGAAACCCTCGAACTGGCCCAGGCCAGTGCCGAGTTGGCGCAGCGGGCGACGCAGGTGGCCGAGCGCCGGGTGCTTGCGGGCAAAGTCTCTCCGATCGAGCAAACGCGGGCACAGGTGAATGAGGCTGCGGTGCGCGTGGCGCTGCACGCTGCGGAAAAAGCGCTCACGACCGCACGCAGCCAGCTGGCTGGCGCCGTTGGCGACGAAACCCTGCCGGTCGACCGGCTCCAGGGCGATGTCGCCAGCCTGCCGGAGTGGTTGACGCGCGCCGAGCTGGCACAGCACATCGATGCCGCACCCGCAGTCCGGCAGGCCCGGATCGCGCTGGAGCATAGCCGGGCCCGGATCCAGGTCGAGCGCAGTCGGCGTATTCCGGACCTCTCTGTGAGCGTGGGCGCGCAACACGACAGCGAACGCGACCTCGATCAGGCCATTATCGGCGTTTCGGTCCCGATTCCGCTGTTCGATCGCAATCAGGGGAATCTGGAGGCAGCGCTGCGCCAGAGCGATCAGGCGCGGGATGAACTGATGGCAACGAAGCTTCGGATCGCGACTCGGCTCGATCAGGCCCTTGGCCGTTTCGCCACGGCCCGCAGCGAGCTGACTTTCCTCGAACGCGACATTCTGCCCGGCGCGCAAGGTGCCTATGACGCCGTGCTCAAGGGTTTCGAGCTCGGCAAATTCAGTTTCCTGGACGTGCTGGACGCGCAGCGCACCCTGTTCTCGGCCAGGTCTCAGCAGCTCGATGCGCTGCGTGAGGCGCATCACGCCGCCGCGGCCCTCGGCGCGCTGCTCGGGGACGGCGCCGATGACGCGTCCCTGTCGTCTGTTGCAGATCTACGGTAGGAACGGACCAATGAAACGCAGATCGAACCCCAAACAGGCGATGGCAGTCGCCGCAATCCTGGTGATCGGCGCGGTGCTGGCCGCGTTGATCCTGAGCCGCGACCTGCCGTCTCCAACCCATGAAGGTGAAGGACGCGGCACAGCGGCGCATGCCCACGAGCGCGATCCCACAGCGGCTTCCGGCAGCGATGAGGGGCCCCACGGAGGGCGGCTGTTCAAGCAGGATTCCTACGCGCTCGAGCTGACCATTTTCGAGCGCGGCGTTCCCCCTCAGTTCCGCATCTATGCCTACCGTGATGACCGCTTGCTTGATCCCCGGACCAGCGATGTCAGTTTGACGCTCGAACGCCTGGGGCGTCCGCCGCAGGTGTTCAGCTTCACACCCCAGGGTGAATACCTCGTGGGCGATGCCGTGGTGGAAGAACCGCACTCGTTCAAGGCCACGCTTACGGCACAACACGAGGCGCAGACCTACCGTTTTGGCTTCGAACAGGTCGAGGCACGGGTGACGATACCCGATGCGCAGCTCGAAGCCAGCGGGGTCACCCTGCGCCGTGCCGAACCGGGGCGGATCCGCAGCCTCGTGCCGCTCATCGGTGAGATCCGCCTCAATGAAGATCGCACCGTGCATGTGGTCCCGGTGCTGGGCGGCATCGTCCAGTCGGTCAGGGTCAATGCCGGCGACCGTGTGCAGGCGGGTCAGGTTCTGGCGGTGATTGCCAGCCGGGATCTGGCCGAGCAGCGCGCCGAGCTGCTCGCCGTCCAGAAACGCCTGGCGCTGGCGCGCACTGTTTATGCACGGGAACGCGCGCTGTGGGAAGCACGCATCGCTGCCGAGCAGGACTACCTGGCGGCCCGCGCTGCGCTGCAGGAAGCCGAGGTCGTCGAGCAAAGCGCGCGACAGAAGCTCGCTGCGCTTGGCAGCCTGCCGACCGGGGGTGATCTGGCGCGCTATGAGCTGCGGGCCCCGATCGACGGGGTCATCGTGCGCAAGCACATCGCACGGGGCGAAGCGGTCGGGCATGATGCGACTGTCTTCGTGCTGGCCGATCTGTCCACGGTCTGGGCCGAGATGACGGTCTATGCCAAGGATCTGGCGGTCGTGCAGGCCGGTCTGGCCGCGACAGTGCGTGCCGAAGGGTTCACGGCGCAAAGCCAGGGTCGCGTTGCGTATGTCAGCGAACTGGTTGGGGCGCAGACGCGCACCGCCACGGCGCGGATCGTGTTGCCCAATCCCGAGGGAATCTGGCGGCCGGGGCTGCCGGTCACGGGCGAGCTGGTGGCGGACGAGGTAGCGGTTCAGGTCGCCGTATCCACCGAGGCGATCCAGACTCTGGGCGATTCAACCGTGGTTTTCGGCCGCTATGGTGATCTGTTCGAGGCGCGTCCGGTGGTGTTGGGGCGCAGCGATGGCCGGCTGGTCGAGGTCGTCGCCGGCTTGAACCGCGGCGAGCGCTACGCCGCGGAAAACAGTTATCTGATCAAGGCCGAGCTGGGCAAGGCCGGCGCCAGCCACGATCACTGAGAGGCGCGCCATGTTCGAGAGAATCCTGCGTTTCGCGGTCGAGCAGCGCGCCCTGGTCCTGATCATGGTCCTGGGCATGGCCGCGGTCGGCATGTACAGCTATCGGCAGCTGCCGATCGACGCCGTGCCCGATATCACCAATGTCCAGGTGCAGATCAATACTGCAGCGCCCGGCTATTCGCCACTCGAGGCGGAGCAGCGTGTCACCTTTCCCATCGAGACCGTCATGGCCGGGCTGCCGGCCCTCAAGGAGACCCGGTCGCTGTCGCGCTATGGCCTGTCGCAGGTGACGGTGATCTTCGAGGACGGCACCGACATCTACTTCGCGCGCCAGCTCGTTAACGAGCGCATCCAGCAGGTCCGGGAGAGCCTCCCACCGGGTGTGACGCCGGCCATGGGGCCGATCGCGACCGGACTGGGCGAGATCTATATGTGGACGCTGGAAGTCGAGGAAGGCGCGGTCAAGCCCGACGGCACGCCCTACACCTCCATGGATCTGCGCGAAATCCAGGACTGGATCATCAAGCCACAGCTGCGCAACGTGCCGGGGGTCACCGAAATCAACACCATCGGCGGCCATGCCAAGGCGTACCAGGTCGCCCCCTGGCCGGATCGCCTCGTCGCCCATGGCCTCGCGCTGTCCGATCTGGTCGCGGCGCTAGCGCGCAACAACGCTAACGTTGGCGCCGGCTACATCGAACGGCGCGGGGAGCAGGTGCTGATCCGCGCGCCGGGTCAGGTTGCCGGTCTTGCGGACATCGGCGACATCGTCATTGCCGCGCCCGCAGGCGTACCGATCCGGATTCGCGATGTGGCCGAGGTCAGCCTGGGCCATGAACTGCGCACCGGCGCCGCCACCGAAAACGGCCGCGAAGTCGTGCTCGGGACGGTGTTCATGCTCATGGGCGAAAATAGCCGCGCCGTCTCCCAGGCCGTCGCCGCGAAGATGCAGGACATCCACCGTACCCTGCCGCCGGGCGTGGTGGCCCGGACGGTCTACGACCGCACCGAGCTGGTGGACAAGGCAATCGCGACGGTCCGGAAAAACCTGGTCGAGGGCGCGGCGCTGGTGATCGCGATCTTGTTCCTGTTCCTCGGCAACCTCCGCGCTGCGCTCATCACCGCGCTGGTGATTCCACTGTCCATGCTGTTCACCTTCAGCGGCATGGTGAGTAATCGAGTCAGCGCCAACCTGATGAGCCTGGGGGCGCTGGACTTCGGCATCATCATCGACGGCGCCGTGGTGATCGTGGAGAACTGCGTGCGGTGGCTGGCGCGGGCTCAAGTCGCCGCCGGCCGACCGCTGACCCGCCGCGAACGACTGGACGCGGTGTTCGCGGCCGCTCGCGAGGCGCGTCGGCCGCTCCTCTACGGCCAACTCATCATCATGGTGGTGTACCTGCCGATCTTTGCCCTCACCGGTGTTGAGGGCAAGATGTTCCATCCCATGGCCTTCACGGTGGTGGTGGCGCTGATCGGCGCCATGATCCTCTCGATCACCTTCATCCCGGCCGCGGTGGCACTGCTCATCGGCGACAAGGTGGCGGAGCGGGAAAACCGCCCGATGATCTGGGCCAAGAGGATCTATGGCCCCTTGTTCGACCGCGTGATGGCCCACCCGCCCGTCGTCCTGAGCATCGCCGCCGTGGCGGTGGCGCTGTCGCTGCTGCTCGCCACGCGCATGGGCGCCGAGTTCGTGCCCAGCCTCGATGAAGGCGACATCGCGCTGCATGCGCTGCGCATTCCCGGCACCAGTCTGAGCCAGGCGGTGCGCATGCAGGCGGAACTCGAGCGCACGCTCAAGCAGTTCCCGGAGGTCGACAAGGTGTTTGCCAAGATCGGTACGGCCGAGATCGCCACCGATCCCATGCCGCCCAACGTCGCCGACAATTTCGTGATGCTCAAGCCGCGCGCCGAGTGGCCCGATCCGAAGCGCTCCAAGGCCGATCTGGTCGCGGCCATGCAGGCGGCGGCAGCCCAGGTGCCCGGCAACAACTACGAGTTCACCCAGCCGATCCAGATGCGGTTCAACGAGTTGCTCTCGGGGGTCCGCAGCGATGTGGCGGTGAAGGTCTTTGGCGACGACATGGCGGTGATGGAACATGCGGCGCACCAGATTGCCGACGTGCTCGCGCAGGTGCCGGGCGCGGCGGATGTCCAGGTGGAACAGACCACCGGGTTGCCGATGCTGACGCTGGAGATCGACCGGGGGCGGATTGCCCGCCATGGCCTCAACGTCAGCGATGTCCAGGACGCCCTGGCAATCGCCGTTGGCGGGCGCGAGGCCGGTCAGCTGTTCGAGGGTGATCGGCGCTTTGATATTCTCGTTCGGCTTCCCGAAGCGTTGCGGACCGATCTTCAGGCAATCCGCCAGATTCCGATCCGCCTGCCCGGGTCATCAGCGAACCCGGGCGCTGCCTTTGTGCGGCTGGACGATGTGGCCAGCCTGTCGATCGCGCCGGGTCCCAACCAGATCAGCCGCGAAAACGGCAAGCGGCGGGTGGTGGTGACTGCCAATGTGCGCGGGCGCGACATCGGCTCCTTCGTGCGCGAGGCCCGTTCCGTCATGGACAAGCGTGTCGTAATTCCTCCCGGCTACTGGGTCGAGTGGGGAGGGACCTTCGAGCAGCTTGCCTCGGCGACCCAACGGCTCCTGATCGTGGTGCCGGTCGCGCTGCTGTTGATCTTCATGCTGTTGTTCGCCATGTTCGGCAATGTGAAAGATGGCGTGCTGGTGTTCACCGGCGTGCCCTTCGCGCTGACGGGGGGCATCCTGGCACTGTGGCTGCGGGGCATTCCACTGTCGATCTCGGCGGGGGTGGGTTTCATCGCGCTCTCGGGCGTGGCTGTGCTGAACGGCCTGGTGATGATCGCCTTCATCCGCGCCCTGCGCGAGGGCGGCAGGCCAATCGATGCGGCCATCCGCGAGGGTGCGCTGACCCGACTGCGTCCGGTGTTGATGACCGCGCTGGTGGCCTCGCTCGGCTTCATTCCGATGGCCATTGCGACCGGTACCGGAGCCGAGGTGCAACGCCCGCTGGCGACGGTGGTGATCGGCGGGATCCTGTCGTCGACGGTCCTCACTCTGCTGGTGCTGCCTGTACTGTATCGTTTGGCCCATGGTCGTGAGGGTGGGTCGCGTGCGGGTTCAGACCCGGTGACCGCGCCGGTATGATCGGCGCTCCCTCGCCACGCAGCGGCGTGTCCCAGGCCTTGCTTGCCGCCGTTCTGTTCGGGATGAGCACGCCGCTGGCCAAGGCCCTCACGGGGGTGGCCTCGCCACTCATACTCGCCGGCCTGCTCTACTTCGGCAGCGGGTTGGGACTGTTCGCCTGGCGGGCGGCGCGGCACGGCAGCGCCGCTGCGCCGGTGACCCGCACCGATTGGCCGTGGCTCGCTGGTGCGGTGATCGCGGGCGGCGTGATCGGCCCGGCGCTCCTGCTGTGGGGCCTCGCCAGCGTGTCCGGTGCGAGCGCCGCGCTGCTGCTCAATTTCGAGGGTGTGTTCACGGCGCTGATCGCCTGGTTCGTGTTCCGCGAGAACGTCGATGCACGCATCGCGCTCGGCATGGGACTCATCATCACAGCGGGTGTACTGCTGTCCTGGCAGGCGGGCGCCGGCCATGCCTTGCCGTGGGGCGCGCTTGCGGTCATCGGGGCCTGCCTGTTCTGGGCGATCGACAACAATCTCACGCGCCGGATAGCCGGTGCCGATGCGCTGACCATCGCCGCGCTCAAGGGACTGGTGGCGGGTGCGACCAATCTGATCCTGGGGGTATCGTTCGCCGGCACCTGGCCACCAGCGCTCCAGATCGGTGGCGCGCTGGTGCTGGGTCTGGTCGGCTACGGCGTCAGTCTGGTGCTCTTCGTCCGCGCGCTCGCCCAACTGGGGGCGGCGCGAACCAGTGCGTACTTCTCGGTAGCGCCATTCGCCGGTGTACTGGTTGCCCTGCTTCTGTTCGGCGAGCGGCCGGGGCCGGCATTCTGGATCGCCGCCGTGCTGATGGGAGCGGGCCTGTGGTTGCACCTCACCGAACGGCACAGCCATCTGCATACCCACGAGGCGTTGCGCCACACCCATCGCCACGTCCACGACGCTCATCATCGGCACGCACATGATTTTCCCTGGGATGGCCGCGAGCCGCATACCCACGAACATTTGCACGGGCTGATCACCCATCGCCACCCGCATTACCCCGACTTGCATCACCGCCATGGCCATTGAGGCGCTGAGCGGCGCCCCGGCATGCGGCGCGGCCAGGCGCTGGTGACCGGCACGCGCGCCGGTCGGAATCCGGGCCGGACTGATCGACGTACGCGTTGCGGCCCCCCTGCCGGTCGGGTTCAAATGGGTCACCGGTCACCGGCATGCGTGCGCTTCAGCAACCGCCATCGATCGGGTTGAGCGGCGCGGCCGCAATGGCGAGTCGCTTGCTGGCCTGGTGGTTCCTGACGTACGCGACGAATGGGTGGGCATGGACAGGAAGTGGCAAGTTTCGGGTCTCGTTCTGGCGGCGCTCCTCGTTCTTCCGGTGGCCTCGTTCGGCGGCGGATGGCTGCGCGCGCCGCTCTCGGAGACGGCGGCGAGCAGCGCGGCCGTCCGCCAGACACTTGCCTATGGCAGCCTTCCCACGCAGCAATTGGACATCTGGACGGTTCCGGCGGGCGACCGTCCCGCGCCGTTGGTGATGTTTGTCCATGGCGGTGCGTGGATGTACGGCAACCGGACTGCAGCAGCGAGCCGGTGGTTGCCGGCGCATTTGACGCGACAGGGCTATGCCTACGCCTCGATCGACTATCGGCTGGTGCCCGACGTCACGGTCGAGGCGCAGGTCGAGGATGTCGTTCAGGCGCTCGAGGCGCTGCTCGATCGCGCGACGGAACTTGGAATCGATCGTGGTCGGGTCGTCCTGATGGGGCATAGTGCCGGCGCACACCTGGCCGCGCTGGTCGGGACGGATGAGCGCTATTTGAAGGCGGCCGGGTTGAGTTTCGCTGACCTCAGTGGTGTGATCGCCAACGACGGCGCGGCTTACGATGTGCCGGCGCAAATGCGGGAGCATGGGCGGATAATGCAGCGAACCTATGCAACCGTGTTCGGCAACGATCCCGCGCGCCAGCGGGCGCTTTCGCCGACTTACAACGCTGCTGCGCCCAATGCACGCGCTTTCCTGCTGCTGCATGTCGAGCGGCCGGATGGTGTACGGCAAGCCGACGCGCTGGGTCGTGCCCTTGCCGCGGCGGGCACTGCCGTCGAGTACGGCCGCTTCTCCGGCAAGGGACTGCTTGGCCACATCGAGATCAACCGCAAGCTCGGCGACCCGGACCATGCCGCGACGGCAGTAATGGATGCCTGGTTGCGCAAGATCTTCGCCAAGTAGCCGGTGTCACGCGCTGCTGGGCGGGCCGACCGGTTAAACCCGGCGCAGCGAAGCGGTCAGCCGGTAATGCCCAGCAGTCCGCCGCCCAAGCCGCAGCCCAGGACCACCAGCCACGGCGGCAATCGCCAGAACATCAGCGCGACGAAGGCGATCAGTCCGAAGGCGAAATCGAGTGGTGTACCGATGGCACTGGTCCAAACCGGATCGTAGAGGGCGGCGAGCAGGACACCGACCACTGCGGCGTTGATGCCGGCCAGCGAGGCGCGCATGCGCCGGTTGCTGCGCAGGTGCGCCCAGAACGGCAGTGCGCCGGCAACCAGCAGAAACGACGGGGCGAAGATCGCCAGCAGACAGACCGCGCCACCCACCCAGCCCGAGGGACCGGCCTGCAGGGAAGCGCCCAGAAAGGCGGCGAAGGTGAACAGGGGACCCGGTACCGCCTGCGCGGCGCCGTAGCCTGCCAGAAACGTCTGCCCGTCGACCCAGCCTGTGGGAACCACGGCGGCCTGCAAGAGCGGCAGGACCACATGGCCACCACCGAAAACCAGTGCGCCGGCACGATAGAACGCATCGGTCACCGCGATGATCGGTGCGGGAAAGAGCCCAGCGAGAACCGGCAGGCCGAGCAGCAGCGCCAGGAACAATCCCAACCAGATGCTGCCGATGCGCCGACGGACGCGGATGGGTAGTGGGTGCTGATCCGCCGCCTGCTCGGGCCGGAACAGTGCCAGCCCGATCAGCCCGGCGGCGGCGATGACGCCCACCTGGGTGGAGGCGCCGGGCAGTGCCAGCGCAACACAGGTTGCCGCGGTCATCAGCGTCACGCGGGTTGCATCGGTGCACAGCGACCGCGCCATCCCCCATACCGCCTGGGCGACGACGGCGACCGCGACGATCTTCAAGCCATGCACGACACCCGCTGGCAGCAGTTCCGTGCTGTGCGAAAGGCCGAGTGCGAACAGGATCATCAGCAGCGCCGACGGCAGCGTGAATCCGGCCCATGCCGCCAGTACACCGGCGTAGCCCCGTCGCATCAGTCCGAGCCCCATGCCCACCTGGCTGCTGGCCGGCCCCGGCAGGAACTGGCACAAAGCCACCAGATCCGCATAATCGCGCTCGCTGAGCCAGCGTCGGCGCACGACGAATTCGTCGCGGAAATAGCCCAGATGGGCGATCGGGCCGCCGAAGGAGGTCAGTCCCAGCCGCAGAAAGATCAGGAATACATCCCGGATCCGCTCGCGTTCGGCGGCGGATGCGTGGAGAGACGGGGACTGCTTCGAACCGGTGATCATCAGCGGGTCCGCCGCTCAATCGTGCGGACGTGTCGGTGGGCCGCGCTCCTGGAGGTGGGCTGGATGATCGCCACGGCGTGGATTCCTCATGTACCCGACGGAGCTCCGATCATAGCGAAGTTCGCCAGCGCCATCCGATTCTGACAGCGACTCATTTCGATTTGGGGCGGCCTTTGCTCACGCGGGGCTTGGCTGACCGCTTGGGCTTGCCATCCTTGGGCAGTGTGATGCGGGCAGGCTTGCCGGGGCGCTTGGGCGCCGCCGCTGTTTCGTTGAAGCGCGAGATGGCCAGGGGCCGCCCGGCCACCCAGGCCTTTTTCAGCGTGGCGACCACGGCGGGCGGCAGATTGCCCGGCAGGTCTACGGTGCTGTAGGTATCGTGGATCTTGATGCGGCCGATGGAGCGGCTGTCGATCCCGCCTTCGTTGGCGATGGCGCCAACCAGGTTGGCGGGCTGGACACCGTGCGCGCGTCCCACGTCCACCCGGAAGGTTTCCAGCTCCGCTGACGGATGACGCGCGCTGGGGCGCCCCTTGGACGGTCCCTCGCCCCGTGCGCCAGGCGGGATGTCGCCGCGTTCGCGCTTTGGATTGGGCGCGCGGCTGCGCGTGGGGAGTGGTTCCTTCGCGGGGTCGAGCAGCAACGGCGTTCCGCCATTCAGCAGAGCCGCCAGGGCGGCCGCGGCGTCGAGGGGATCCAGGCCATCTTCGGCACAGAATTCGCCGAGCAATTGCCGGTAAAATTGCTGCTGGCTGTGGGTAAGTGCCTGATTGATGGCGGCCTTGAAGCGTGTGACCCGCCGTTCGTTGATGCGCGCGACGCCGGGCAGCTCCATGGACTCGATGCGCTGGCCGGTGGCACGCTCGATGGCCTGAAGCATGCGCGTTTCGCGCGGCGCGACGAACAGAATGGCCTCGCCGCTGCGGCCAGCGCGGCCGGTGCGGCCGATGCGGTGCACGTAGGCTTCGGTGTCATACGGGATGTCGTAGTTGACGACGTGGCTGATGCGTTCCACATCAAGGCCACGGGCGGCGACATCGGTGGCGACCAGGATGTCGATTCGGCCGGTCTTGAGTTTGGCCACGGTCTGTTCGCGCAGGTTCTGGGGGATGTCGCCATTGAGCGCGGCGGCGGCATAACCTCGCGCGGCGAGAGCATCGGCAAGCTGTTCGGTTTCGACCTTGGTGCGCACGAAGATGATGATGCCGTCGCTGTCCTCCGTTTCCAGGATGCGGGTCAGCGCCTCCAGCTTGGGGAGACCGCCGACGCGCCAGTAGCGCTGTCGGATGGTGGGCGCAGTGGTGGTGCGTACCGCGATGGAAACCTCGGCGGCGTTTTTGAGATGCCGCTGGGCGATGCGCTTGACGGCGGTCGGCATGGTGGCGGAGAACAGCGCGATCTGGCGGCTCTCGGGGGTCTGCTCCAGGATCCACTCCACATCGTCGATGAAACCCATGCGCAGCATTTCATCGGCCTCGTCCAGCACCAGACAGCGCAGGTTCGCAAGGTCGAGACTGCCACGGCGCATGTGGTCCATGATGCGGCCGGGGGTGCCGACCACCACCTGGGCGCCTTGGCGCAGACCGCGCAGCTGCTCGCCATAGCCTTGTCCGCCGTACACGGCCAGTGCCCGGAAACCTTGCACATGCGCGGCGTAGCGCTGGAAGGCGGCGGCGACTTGCAAGGCCAGCTCGCGGGTCGGCGTCAGCACCAGGGTCTGGACGCCGGATGCCTCCGGCGCCAGTTGCGACAACAGCGGCAGCGCGAAGGCCGCAGTCTTGCCGGTGCCGGTCTGTGCCTGGCCCAGGACGTCCTGACCAGCGAGCACGTGCGGGATGATGCGGGCCTGGATGGGCGAGGGGGTTTCGTAGCCCAGCTCGCTAACGGCCCGCAGCACGGGTTCGGCGAGGCCGAGATCGCTGAAGAGCACTGGGGTTTCGGAGTCGCTGCTTGTCATTGGAAAATCCACCGGCAAAGGAGAAGGCGCGTGTACGCGGGAAAACCGACCGCGCGAATCCATGCGGTGAGAGGTCGGGCTGGGCCCGAAATGCCCGGCCGCGCCGCAGGAACGACCGCGGCGCAGGCAAGATGGTTTCGGGAAAGCTTGGATTCGGGCTCAGGAAACGCGCGAATCGGTGCGCGCGTAGAGCAGGTCGACCAACTGGCGGCCATTGTCGGCGGTCAGCGTGGTCAGTCGGCTCAAGGCGCGAACCGTCACATTGTAACCGATCAGTGCCGGAATAGCGGCAAACAGGCCCACGGCGGTGGCGATCAGTGCTTCGCCGACCGGGCCGGCGACGGCGTCCAGCGTGAGCGCCTTGCCGGTGAGCGTCTGCAGCGCGTGCATGATACCCCAGACCGTACCGAGCAGGCCCACGAACGGCGCGGTACTACCCACCGTCGCCAGGACGATGAGATGGCGCTCCTGATCGCTTCGGATGGGCATCTGCGCGTCGGCCAAACGGGCTTCCAGCTCCGGCGCGGCCACATCCCGTCGTGCCAGCAACTGTGCGGCCGCCTGGCGAAGTCGGGCCGTCGGGCAATCGGCCGGGAGCTGTTCCAGGGCGCGAAGGTCGCCTTGTTCGATGAGGTCGGTGGCTCGGCGTTCCAGACGGTGCCAGCGGCGTAGTTGCCAGAGTTTCTCGAGAATGACCGTCCAGCTCAGGATCGACATCACCACCAACGTGATAAAGACGCTCTGGATCACCGGATCGGCGTGTTCCCACCAGCCCAGCCACAAGGCGGAAGATGGTTCCATGAAAATATGCTCCTCAGTTGTTGGCGTGGATGGTTCGTCGTGCGTGCGTTCCGACCAGCGCGGCACTCAGCGGCTGATCCGGAAGACAATCGGGACCTCGACCGTGGCCGGAACCGGTCTTCCCGCGCGCGTGGCCGGCCGGAAGCGCCAGCGCCGCACGGCGTCCAGCGCGGCGTCGTCCAGGATCGCATGGCCGGAACTGTCGGCCAGTGCAACACGGATCGGGTGCCCTTCGGGGTCGAGTTCAACGCGCAGCCGCGTGGTGCCTTCCCAACGCCGCCGCAGGGCGAGCGGTGGATAGTTCGGTGCCGGATTGAGCCGATAGGCGGCGTTCAGATCGATGGCGATCGGTGCCTGTTCCATGGCACTGGGTGCTTGCGGCGCAGCAGGCCGGGCGATCGCCGGCTCGCTAGGCGCTGCCGGGGTGGGCGCGACGGGCGCGGATTCAACCGCCGGTGCCATGGTTGACGGTGGGGCCCGCCTGGGGCTCGGTTTCGGGGGTGCGGTCGGCTTGGGCACAGGCTTGGGCGGCGGTGCGGCCGCCGGTTTGGGTGGCGCGGGTGTCGGCTCGGGCGGTGATGGCGCCGGCTCAGGTTGTGGGGCCGGGGCGGCCGGTACCGGCGGCGCGGCAAGCGTGACCAGCGTGACGGGCTCGGGACGTGCAGGCGTTTCGGCCGCCGGCGTGGGCCACAGCCCGGCGCCGGTCAGCAGCAGGCCATGCAGGCCCAGCGAGAGCAGTGCAAGTTTCGTAAATGCGTGGGGAACACGGTCGCCGGGAGGGAGAACGCGCAGCGCCGCCCCGAGCTTCGCCGGCGCTGGCATGCGAGGCTCTGATGGGGCGATTGGCCCAAGCTGACGCAGCGATCCGGCGCTCATGCGCGGCTTTGCCTCCATCGGCTCACTTGGCGTGCCAAGCCCAGTCCGACGGTGAGGGCCAGCGCCAGGGCGGCAAGTGATTGCAGGAGCTCGCGGCCCGGCTTGCCAATTCCGGCATCGAGAAAGCTCCATTTGTGGATCGCCCCGAACACCCAGCCTTCGATCCGGTTGAGGGGGGTTAGATGGGCCGCCAGGGCACCGGTTCGAGTCTCCACATACCAGGTCTCGCCGGGGCGTTCCGGCAACGTCACGGCCATGACCGGCAGGCGCTTGAACACGAACCCATAGCCGTCCCCGAAGCGGTGCACGGGCTTTACATCGGTTGCCGTGCCGATCGGCAAGCCGGCGTGTTGATAGGCCAGCGCGGTGGCATGTCGTTGGTTGCCGTCCGGGATGACGGCGCCGGTGGCGGCGTTCACATAACGATCGGCGGGGGGCGGCGCATCGTGGCGATCGCCGTGTCGATGTCCCGGTGCTGCAACGGGTGAGGCAGGCATCGCGATCCAGGCCGGCTCGCCGTCGAGGCGAGTCAGGTCCAGCGCAAGAATCGACGCGCCCCCGACAAAGCCGGCGACCAGTGCCGCGAAGGGCGCCTGCAATTCGGTCGTGGAGAAGGATCGAGGGGCCGCCGGGGCGGTGGGATCTCCTTGCCAGGCTTTGACACCCAGATGCAGTGCGCCCGAAAGTGCGAGCATCAGCGCGATCGGGGCGACCGGCACGGCGAGGCGCTGGTGGATGCGGACCGTCGCGGGCCGCGCCAGACGCAGCGCGCCCCGGCGCCAGAGCCGGACATAGATCGCGAGCCCGGCTGCCGACACCATGGCGGTGACGAGCAGCAGAGTCAGCATGATCCCCTGAGTCCATCGCGAGGACTGAATGGGGCTCCAGGAGTGCATCCAGCGAAACAACTTTCCGGTCCAGTCCTTACGGGTATCGGTGAGGGTGGCGAGTCGTCCCGACGCCGGGTCGACGTAGGCGCGCAGACCGTCCGGGCGATTCAGCGCGACTTCCCAGACCGGCAGCAGCCGGTCGATGTAATGATAATCATTATTGAATGAATCGAGAAGTGTGAGCCGTGTGACCGCGCTGGTCTGATCGCCCGTGTAGTGGCGTGCCAGGCGCTCCGCCCAGCGCCTTTCGGCATCGGGTTGCACCGCGCCACTGCGCGCGTCGATCCAGTAGATCCGCCCTTCGGATTGCACCCGATAGGCGGGGGTGGCTCCCGCCGGCTGCCACAGGCGCAGCGCCTCGAAACGGGTCAGGCCGGCCGCTTGCAGAACCTGTTGCGGCGATTGCAGATTCGACCCATCCACGGCACTGAGCGGCGGGGCGAACGTCGCCGGCTTGGGATTGAGGCGTGAAAGAATGGGGTGGCCCAAGCCGCTCAGCGCCCATAGGATCACCGCCAGGCCGATCCACAAACCGGCGCGCATGTGCCATCGGTGGAGGCGGCCGATGTCGATCCGGCTCAGTCGGGTGGGGCGATTGACCGCTGGGATCTTGCCCGGTTCAATGAGGGCCATGTTGGGTGTGCCTTTGGAATGGATTCGGGGCGTGTGCAAACGGGTGATGGTAATCAATGGGCTGGGCGACCCGAATGCGGCAAATTGTCGCAGGCGGGTGCGTTTGGCCTTGTTCTGGCTGGGACTGAGCCTGATCGCGTCGCCGGCCTGGGGCTGGGGCGGCACGGGCCACCGGATGATCTGCGAGATCGCCTGGCAGCATCTGACCCCCGCTGCGCGCCGGGAAGTTCAGGGCTTGCTGCGCGTGGAACGGGGATCATCGCGCTTCAATGAAAGCTGTACGTGGGCGGATCGCATCCGCGGGGATTCTCGCTACGACTTTCTCGCCCCCTGGCACTACCTGAATTTGCCCCCGGGGACGACGCGGTATCGTGATCGCCATTGTCCGCGTCAGGGCTGCGTGGTGCGGGCGATCGAAGAGACACGGGCCATTCTGGCCGATTCGCGCCACTCGCGCCGCGAGCGGCTCGACGCGCTCAGACTGTTGGGGCACTTCGTCGGGGATGTCCACCAACCGCTCCATGTGAGCCATGCCCGCGATCGCGGCGGGACGTTGCGGACGGTGCGTTACGGTGACGATCCGGCACCGATCAGTCTGCACAAGGTCTGGGATGATCGGCTGCTCGATCACTGGGACGCCGACTGGCGGCCCGTCAGTCTCCGGATGGCGCGTGCACTGGCGATGGATGAGCGCCGGCTGTGGTCGAAAGGCGATGCGGCGGATTGGGCGATGGAGAGTTTCCGGCTGACCGAGGATCAGGTGTATCCCCAAGCGCTCGATGACGTCATCGATGCCTCGGAGATTGCGGCCGCCCAGCGGCTTGTCGAGACCCGGTTGCGCCAGGCCGGCTGGCGTCTGGCAGGGTTGCTCAACAGCGCTTTGGATCCTTGAGCGCCCGGTCCAGCGCGGCGAGTCGTTCGGGTGTTCCCACATCGACCCAGGCCCCGGTGTGGCGGGTGCCGCTGACGTGCCCCGCTGCCATTGCCGGCCGCAGCAGACTCGCCAGTGCAAAGGCCCCGCTGGGCGCGCCCTCGAACAGATCGGGATGGTAGATCCCGATTCCCGCGAAGGTGAGCCGGTCGGCGCCTTCGTTCTGCACACGGCCCGACGCGTCGAGCTGAAAATCCCCTTCCGGGTGGTGCGCCGGATTATCGACCAGGACAAGGTGTGCCAGATCGCCATCGGGCAGCCGGTCTTGCCCGAGCGGATAGTCGGTCCAGACATCGCCGTTGATCACCGTGAAAGGACCAGGGCCCAGCAAGGGCAGCGCCCGGGCAATGCCGCCACCGGTTTCCAGCGCGTGGAGACCTTCGTCGGAATAGCGCACTTCAAGGCCGAATGCCCTGCCATCGCCGACGGCGGCGCGGATCGCCTCGCCACGATAGGCCAGATTGATCACCACCTCGCTCAGCCCTGCCTGCGCCGCGCGCTCCAGATGGTGGAACAAGAGCGGCTTGCCTCCCACCGGCAGCATGGGCTTGGGCAGCTGATCGGTTAGGTGACGCATGCGCGTGCCGCGGCCGGCCGCCAGGATCATGAGTTTCACGCCGGGCCACCGTCCATGTGCAGTTCGGTCAGCAGTTCACCCAGGGGCGACAGCGCGGGCTGGCGGGCGACGGCGGCATCGAGGTAGGCCAGAAAACGCGGCGCTTCGGCCAGATAGCGCGGCTTGCCGTCGCGATGGCAAAGGCGCGCGAAGATGCCCAGCACCTTCAAATGACGCTGCGTGCCCATCCAGTCCAAATCGCGCAGAAATTCGGCAGGGTCGGCGGGGACCGGGACGCCAGCCTTCCGGGCCTGCGCCCAGTACGACAGCGCCCATTCCTGCGTTTGCGATTCCGGCCAACTGACGAAGGCATCACGCAGCAACGACGCCACATCGTAGGTCACCGGACCTTCCACGGCATCCTGAAAATCGATTACGCCCGGCCCGGGTCTGGTGACCAAAAGATTGCGGACCATGAAGTCCCGATGAACGAATACCCGGGGCTGTGCCAGTGCGGCCTCGACCAGCATGCAGGCCAAGTCGTCCCACTGCTTTTGTTGCCCGGGGGTCAGCGTCCGGCCGAGATGGTGCGTCACATACCAGTCCGGAAACAGCGCCAGTTCAGCGGTCAGCCGGGCGCGGTCATATGTCGGCAGCACGCCGGGACGGCTATCCGCCTGCCAGCGGATCAGGGTATCCAGAGCAGCGCGGATCAGCGGATCGGCCGATTCGGTGCGCAGCGCATCGAGATAGGACTGTTCACCCAGATCCTCGAGCAGCATCCAGCCGCGTGCGGATTCCCAGGCCAGCACCGCCGGTACCCGGACACCTGATGCGCGCAGCAAGGCGGCGACATGCGCGAAAGGCGCGCAACTCCCCGGTTCGGCGCGCGCGTCCATCAGCACGCGGGTCTGGGTATCGAAGTGCAGTCGATGATAGCGGCGCATGCCGGCATCGCCGGGAACGGTCTGCCAGCGCGTCGGCTCTGCGCCCGCGTGGTGGCAAGCCCATTGGTACAGCTCAACATCGTGCGCGCCAGAGGGGGCGGGCATCGTCGGTTCTCCGTGAAAGCCGAGAATTGATATGCTGGGCGCCGTTCGACGGGCGCCCTTCCCAGGGAAGGCCCTTGGGGCTCTTAAATTGCGGATCCGACGATGGTAGCGAAAAAAAACAGGGCTCGTCAGTGGCGGGCGGCTGGATCATTGACAGCGCTGCTCGGCGTGGCCGCGCAACCGGCGTTCGGCGAGGCTGCCGACGTCCAGACCGCCTGCGGTCCGGTCAATCCCCTGGAGTCGTTGCGTCAGCAGTATCCTGGCGGGAATCCCAGGGATTCGCGCGTCTTCATCGACGCGGACCGGGCCTCGGTGGCTGAGGAAGGGCTGAGTATGATGCGGGGCAGCGTGGTGGTGCGGCGCGGGAGCACGACGCTGCTGGCGCCGGAACTGCGCTACGACGGATCGCGATCGGTTCTGGCGGGTGAGTCCGGGCTGACCGTGCTGAGTGATGCTCTGGATCTGCAGGCGCAGGTGGGTCGAGTGGCCGCCGAACGGGGCGAAGGCCGTTTCGAAGACGCGCGGTTCTATCTGCGCAAGCGCGTCGGCCGAGGTACCGCCAGCACCGTCCAGACGGCCGAGGATGGACCGTCGCGGCTGCGCGAGGTCCGCTTCACCACCTGTCCGGCCGATCAGGGCGATGGCGACTGGTACCTGCGAGCCCAGGATGTCCAGCTGGATTTCGATTCCGGTCAGGGCACTGCCCGCAATGCTCAGGTGGTGTTCAAGGGCATACCGCTGATCTACACGCCATGGCTCGCCTTTCCGATCACGGATGAGCGTATGAGTGGTTTTCTGGCGCCCCGGATGGGGAGTTCCAACGACCGCGGTCTGGATTTGTCGGTGCCGTATTACTGGAATATCGCGCCGGAACGCGATGCCACCTTCACGCCGCGGCTCATGAGCAAGCGCGGCTTGCAGCTGCAAAGCGAGTATCGCTATCTCGGTGCGCTGGGTCAGGGCGTGCTCTACAACGAATATCTTCCCAATGATCAGATTCTGGGCGAGGACCGGACGCTATGGTCCTATCGGCACCAGGCCAAGCCAGCGCCGGACTGGCAGGCAAAGATTGACTACAGCTCGGTCAGCGACATCGATTACTTCGAAGATCTCAGCACCACCCTGAACCGTTCCAGCTCGCGCTATTTGCAGCGGCAGGCGGCCCTGGGCTATGGCGGGCCGCAGTGGGATCTGTTTTTCCGCGCCCAGGATTTTCAGCTGGTCGATCCGCGTCGCCGCGGCGAACCCGAACCCTACCAGCGCTTGCCGCAGGTCATGGCCCGGACCCGGAATCCGCAGGCCCTGGCCGGACCGCTGGTCTACGACCTGCGCGCCGAAGCGGTGCGATTCGGCCGCGATGGCAATCGCCAGGGTGAGCGTCTGGATGCCGAGCTCGGCGTGGGCGCCGCTTGGGATCGGGGTGGATATTTTGCCAGGCCGCGCCTCGCTTACCGCCAGACCCAGTACAGCCTGATCGACCCGGTGGCCATCGATGGCGAGCAGAACCCCTCACGCGGCCAGCCGATCGTGTCGCTCGACACCGGTCTTCGCTTCGAACGGGACGTGGATTGGGCGACTCGGCCGTTCCTGCAGACGCTGGAGCCGCGGCTGTTCTATCTCTATGTGCCCGAACGGGATCAGAGCGAGCTCCCGGTGTTCGATACGCGCCTGCCGGAATTCGACTTCCTGCGCCTGTTCGACACCAATCGCTATGTCGGCGCCGATCGTCAGGGGAGCGCCAACCAGGTGACAACGGCCGTCAGTTCCGCCTTGCGGGATGGCGAGACCGGCGCTCCGGTCGTCGAGGCCACGCTCGGGCGCATCAACCGCTTCACCCCTTCGGACCCGCTCCTGCCCGACGAGGAGGGCGCAGAAATCGGCGATTCCACCAATCTGGCCGAGGCCGCGGCCTATTTGGGCGCCGACACCCGCGCCCGCTTTCAGATAGAATGGGACGACGATGAACAGACGGCGATTCAGCAAGTTGCCGAAGTGCGTTACCAGCCGGAACCCCGCAAACTGATTGGCGTGGCCTATCGGTTGCGCCGTGATCTGGGGGAGCCACTCGAACAAGTCGATCTGATGGGCAGCTGGCCGGTGACGCCCGAGCTGGCTGCCGTCGGACGTTGGAATTATTCCCTGCGCGACGATCAGGATCTGGAATCGCTGCTGGGAATCGAATATCGCAGCTGTTGCTGGGCGGTGCAGGTCGCTGGTCGGCGGTATGTGCGCAATCTCGACGAAGTTGACCAGGGGATCTATTTGCAGCTGGAGCTGACCGGATTGGGGCGGCTCGGTGATGGGATCCAAAGTTTTTTGAACCGAGCGATGGTGGGTGATGAAACAATGCCATGACAGGACCCGGAACCAAGGGTCGGCGATCTGGATATTCGGCATGCTGCTGCTGGCGTGGTCCCTGCCGCTGATGGCGGCTGAGTTGGACCGTGTGGTGGCTGTGGTCAACGACGGTGTGGTTCTGCGCAGCGAACTCGACAATCAGATTCGCGAAATCCGCGCCCGTGCCGCTGGCCAGGCCAACGGCCGACTGCCGCCCGACGATGTACTCGAGCGCCAGGTTCTGGAGCAGATGATCCAGAAGGAAATCCAGATCCAGCTGGCCACCCGCACCGGCATCAAGGTCTCGGATGATGCGGTCAATCAGGCGATCGCCGGCATCGCGCGGCGCAACAACATGCGGCTGGAAGATTTCATCGCGGCCGTCGAAGCCCAGGGGCTGAGCTATCAGGCGCTGCGCGAAGACATTCGGGACGACATCAGCATCGATCAGCTACGCCAACGCGAGATCGCGCGCAAGATCGTGGTGACCGACCGTGAAATCGCCAACCAACTCGAAACGCTCGAGGGTCTTGATGACACCGAGAATGGCGCCGAGGACAAAAAGATGATGGTGAGCGAGACCCGTGCGCGCCACATCCTGATGCGACCCAGTGTGGTGATGGACGAAGCCAAGATCCGAACCACGCTTGCGGACGTGCGGAGCCAGCTGGTTGCCGGGGCTGATTTCGCCGAACTCGCCAAGCAGTATTCCGAAGATCCGACCGCCGATCAGGGCGGCGAGCTGGGGTGGTTGCCACGTGGCGCGACGGTACCGGAGTTCCAGCAGGTGATGGATGCATTGGAGCCGGGCCAGGTCAGCGAACCGTTCCGTTCGCGATTCGGCTGGCATCTGGTGCAGGTCCTGGAACGACGCCAGCGCGACGCCACCGACGAGGCGCTGCGTGAGCAGGCGCGGCAGCTGGTCTTCCAGCGCAAGCTGGAGGAAGCGACTGCCGCCTGGGTGCGCCGGCTGCGCGAAGAAGCCTATGTGGAGATTCGCCTCGATCCCGCGAGCTGACCGGTCATGTCCGTGCCCCGTCTGGCCCTGACGCCCGGTGAACCGGCCGGCATCGGCCCGGATCTCGTGGTGCAGCTGGTTCAGGAGCCGTTTCCGGCCGAGCTCGTGGTGGTGAGCGATCCCGATCTGCTCGAGGCGCGTGCGCGCCGGCTCGGCCTGCCCGTGGCGGTGCGCCGGTTCGATGCCGACGCGCCGCCCGCCCCTCAGGTGGCGGGATGGGTCACGGTCGATGCGGTGCCCCTCAGCGCCCCAGTCCGCTGTGGCCAGGGCGACCCGGCTCAGGCGCACCACGTGCTCACGACCTTGGAACGCGCCACCGATGGCGCTCTGGCGGGCCGTTTCCAGGCCTTGGTCACCGGTCCGGTTCACAAGGGATTGATCAACGAAGCCGGCATCGCCTTCAGCGGCCACACCGAGTGGCTTTCCGAACGCACCGGCGGCGCCTTGCCGGTGATGATGCTGGTGGCGCCCGGGCTGCGCGTCGCGTTGGCAACCACCCATCTGCCGTTGCGGGCCGTTCCCGATGCGCTGAACGCCGAGCACCTGCGCCGTGTGATGACCGTGCTGGATCGGGATTTGCGCCGCCGCTACGGCCTGTCCACGCCGCGCATTCTGGTGTGCGGACTCAATCCCCATGCCGGCGAAGGCGGGCATCTGGGGGACGAGGAACAGCGCATCATCGAGCCGGTGGTGGCATCCCTGCACGCCGAGGGGCTCTGTGTGATCGGTCCGCTGCCGGCCGATACGGCCTTCACACCGGAGCGACTGGCGCAGGCCGACGTGGTGCTGGCGATGTATCACGATCAAGGCCTGCCGGTGCTCAAGGCGCAAGGCTTCGGACAAGCCGTGAACGTCACCCTGGGCCTGCCCATCGTGCGTACTTCGGTGGATCATGGGACGGCCTTCGATTTGGCCGGTCGCGGCGGCGCCGATGTCGGCAGCTTTCGCGCCGCAGTGCATGAAGCGCTGCGCCTGGTGGCCGCCTCGTGATCGTCGCCCGCAAGCGCTTCGGCCAGAATTTCCTGCACGATCAGGGCATCATCCGCCGCATCGTCCAGACCGTTGCGCCGCGGCCGGGCGAGGCGGTGGTGGAAATCGGCCCGGGCCGCGCTGCGATCACCCGACCCCTGCTGGCGGCGTGCGGCCAACTCGATGCGGTCGAGATCGATCGCGATCTCATTGCGCTGCTGCGCGATCCGGACACCGGTCTGGACGGACTCACTGTGCACGAAGCCGACGTGCTGCGCTTCGATTTTCGCCCGCTGGCGCGCGAACGGAAGCAATCCCTGCGGGTGGTCGGCAATCTGCCCTACAACATTTCGACGCCCTTGATCTTCCATCTGCTGGACCAGATCGAGGTCATCCAGGACATGCATTTCATGCTGCAGCGCGAGGTGGTCGAGCGCATGGCGGCGGCGCCCGGCGGCGGCGATTACGGCCGTCTGACGGTGATGCTGGCGGCGCAGGTCGAGGTGTTCCCGCTGTTTCACATCGCGCCGGGCTGCTTCACGCCGGCGCCCCAGGTGGAATCGGCCTTCGTGCGTCTGGTGCCGCATGCGCGGCCGCCGTTTCCGCTGCCGGACAAGGCGCTTTACGCCCGGCTCGTGAGCGCCGCCTTCGGTCAGCGGCGCAAGACGCTGCGCAACGCACTCAAGGGTTTGGCCGGCGAAGCAGACATCCGCGCGGTCGGGCTCGATCCAACGGCTCGGGCGGAACAGATCGCGCCGCCTCAATACGCCGCGCTCGCCAGTCATCTGTTGTCGCTTGGGGCAGTGATACCATGATGCCGATGCGGCGCCCCGCTGCGCGGACACCGGCCGGATTGAAATCCAATCGTCTTCCCTCTCTCCCCAGATGACGCACATGACTGAAGAATCCAGCACATATCGGATCGATGTCTCGGTCCTCAGCGAATACTTGCCGTTGGAATCGGATTCCGCGACAGCCCGCTTCGTGTTCTCCTACACCGTGACCTTGCGCAATCTCGGCACCGTGACCGCACGCCTGCTCTCCCGGCATTGGGTCATCACCGATGGCGAAGGCCATGTGCAGGAAGTGCGCGGCGAAGGCGTGGTGGGCGAACAGCCGACTCTGGAGCCGGGCGCCACCTATACCTACAGCAGCGGCGCGATGCTCGAGACGCCGGTCGGCTCGATGCGAGGCAGCTACCAGATGGTCGCCGAGGACGGGACCCACTTCGAGGCCGAAATTCCGGTGTTCACATTGGCCGTCCCCAGCCAGCTGCATTGAGCGTCCCATGGCCTGTTACGCGGTCGGCGATCTACAGGGCTGTCTCGATCCACTGCAACGCCTGCTGGACCGGTTGCGCTTCGATCCGGCGTCGGATTGTCTGTGGCTGACCGGAGATCTGGTCAATCGCGGTCCGCAAAGCCTGGAAAGCCTGCGTTTCGTGCGGGATCTCGGCGCGTCCGCGGTGACGGTACTGGGCAATCACGATCTGCATTTGCTGTCGCTCCATGCGCGCGGCGTGGCCGGGACCGACAAGGTCGATCCCACCCTGGTGCCCGTGCTGCGCGCGTCGGACCGGGATGAGCTGTTGGATTGGCTGACGCGCCGCCCGCTGCTGCACCACGATGCATCCCTGGGCTACACCCTGGTTCATGCCGGCCTGCCACCGCGCTGGAATCTGGCCACGGCGCGCCGCTGCGCCGCCGAAGTCGAGGCCATGCTGGCTGGCGACGGGGGCGCGGACTTCCTGCGCCACATGTACGGCGACAAACCTGATCGCTGGTCGTCTGGATTGACCGGCCTGGCGCGCGCGCGGTTCATCGTCAATGCGTTGACCCGCATGCGGTACTGTACGCCGGACGGGCGGCTCGATCTGCGCGCCAAGGGGACGCCCGACCAGGTGGCCGCGCCGCTGAAGCCTTGGTTCGAGGTGCATCCGCCGGCCGACCAGGGGCTGAACGTAGTGTTCGGGCACTGGTCCACCCTGGGGCGGGTGGCGCAGCGCGGCGCCTACGGTCTGGACACCGGTTGCGTCTGGGGCGGCAGCTTGACCGCCCTGCGGCTCGATGCCGCTGCGGAAGACCCCGAATCCTGGATCAGTGAACCCTGTCCGATGTTCCGCGCCCCGGGTGGGGACTGAGGACCGGCCGCAAAGGCCCATCGGATCGCAGTACGCGTGGAGGTTGTCGATGCTCGCATCGCACTACGACCTGGCGGTGATTGGCGGCGGCGTGAACGGCGCCGGCATTGCCCGTGATGCCGCCGGGCGCGGTCTGTCGGTGCTGCTGGTGGAGCAGCATGACCTGGCCGCGCATACCTCGAGCGCCAGCAGCAAGATGATCCATGGCGGGCTGCGCTACCTGGAACACTACGAGTTCGGCCTGGTGCGCAAGGCCCTGCAGGAGCGCGAGGTCCTGCTGGCGTCAGCGCCGCACATCATCCGCCCGCTGCGGCTGGTCATGCCGCACGACGCCGGTCAGCGGCCGGCCTGGATGATCCGCCTGGGGCTGTTCCTGTACGACCACCTGGCGCGGCGCGAGCGTCTGCCCGGTTCGGGCGGCGTGGCTTTTCACCGTCATCCGGCCGGCACCGGACTCAAGCCGGATTTTCCGCGCGGTTTCGTCTATTCCGACGCCTGGGTGCAGGATGCGCGGCTGGTGGTGCTGAACGCCGTCGACGCATGTGAGCGCGGGGCGGACATCGTCACCCGCACGGCACTGGTCAGCGCCCGGCGCCGGGCGGACGCCTGGTTGCTGGACCTGCGCGCCGCGGATGGCGCCGTGCACAGCGTGCAGGCGCGCCTGGTGGTCAATGCCGCCGGGCCGTGGGTCGGCACGCTGTTGGGCGGTCCGCTGGGTGTTGCCACCCGGCATGCGCTGCGCCTGGTCAAGGGCAGCCACATCGTGGTGCCGCGGCTGTTCGATCACGATTTCGGCTATCTGTTCCAGAACCCGGACGGGCGGGTGGTGTTCGCGCTGCCGTTCGAGGAGCGCTTCACCCTGATCGGCACGACGGACGTGGACTACGACGGTGACCCGGCGCAGGCGGCCATCTCGGCCGAGGAAGTCGATTACCTGTGCGCGGCGGTGAACCGCTACCTGGCCCGCCCGGTGACGCCGGCGCAGGTGGTCTGGACCTTTGCCGGTGTGCGCCCGCTGCTGGACGACGCCGCCAACAACGCCGCCCGCGTGACGCGCGATTACCGGCTGGAACTCGATGAGACCGGCGCGCCGGTGCTGTCCGTGTTCGGCGGCAAGCTCACCACCTACCGCAAGCTGGCCGAGCAGGCGGTGGATCGCATCGTGCCACGGCTGGGCGGCGGGGCGGCATGGACGGCCGGCGCGGTGCTGCCGGGCGGCGACATCGAGGGCGGCGATCTACCGGCGTTCGAGGCGCGGCTGCGTCGGCAATACCCGTTTCTCGCGCCGGCGCTGGCGCGGCGCCTGGCCGCCAGCTATGGCACCCGGGCGCTGCGACTCCTGAACGGCATCGACAGCGCCGCGGCGCTGGGCGAGCCGGTGGTGGCGGATCTGTACCCGTGCGAGCTGTGCTACCTCGTGCAGCACGAATTCGCCCACACGGCGCAAGACATCCTGTGGCGACGCACCCATCTGGGTCTCACCGCGTCGCCGGATGCCGCAGCGCGGCTCGAGGCGTGGCTATCATCAGTCGAAGGTCTGCAGAAGACCGTCTGAGGCGAGAGGCAAGGAGGCAAAATCATGGGTTATCTCTTGGCGCTGGATCAGGGCACGACCAGCTCCCGGGCACTGGTGTTCGATACGGACGGTCGGCTGATCACCGTCGCGCAGCGCGAATTCACCCAGCACTATCCGCAGCCGGGCTGGGTGGAACACGATCCCGAAGAGATCTGGCAGACCCAGATCGCGACCGCACGCGCGGCGCTCGCCCAGGCCGGCATCCACGCCGATGCGGTGCTCGCGTTGGGCATCACCAACCAGCGCGAGACGACGCTGCTGTGGGAACGCGCCAGCGGTCGGCCGGTCGCCAACGCCATCGTCTGGCAGGATCGGCGCACGGCCGCCGCCTGCGCGGCGCTCAAGGCGCGGGGATTGGAGTCGCTGTTCCGTGAGCGCACGGGTCTCATGCTCGATCCCTATTTTTCCGGCACCAAGCTCGCCTGGCTGCTGGACCACGTGCCCGGCGTGCGGGCGCGAGCCGAGCGCGGCGAGCTGGCCTTCGGCACCGTGGACAGCTACCTCATCTGGCGCCTGACCGGCGGGCGCGCGCACGTCACGGATGTGACCAACGCCGCGCGTACGCTGCTGTTCGACATTCACCGCCGCAGCTGGGACGAGGAGTTGCTCGGCCATCTGGGCGTGCCGCGCGCCCTGCTGCCTGAGGTGCGAGCCTCGGCGGGCGATTTCGGCACTACGCAGGCCGATCTTCTGGGCGCGCCGGTGCGCATCGGCGGCGTGGCGGGGGACCAGCAGGCGGCACTGTTCGGGCAGGCCTGCACCGCGCCCGGCATGGTCAAGAACACCTACGGCACCGGCTGCTTCATGCTGCTGCATACGGGATCGACGCCGGTCGCCTCGCGCCACGGCTTGCTCACCACGCCCGTCGCCCAGGCCGGCCCGGAGCCGGGCTACGCCCTGGAAGGCAGCATCTTCGTCGCCGGCGCCGTGGTGCAGTGGCTGCGCGACGAACTGGGCCTCATCCGCAGCGCGAACGAGGTCGAGGCGCTCGCCGCGTCGGTGCCGGACACCGCCGGGGTGTACCTGGTCCCGGCTTTCGCCGGGCTCGGCTCGCCGTATTGGGACGCCGATGCGCGCGGCGCCCTGTTCGGCCTCACGCGCGGCGCCAATCGCGCCCACATCGCGCGCGCCGCGCTGGAGGCCATCGCCTTTCAGTCCGCCGAGATGCTCCAGGCCATGCAGGCCGACGCGGCCCAGCCCATCGAGATGCTGCGTGTGGACGGCGGCGCCACCGCCAATGCGCTGCTGATGCAGATTCAGGCCGACCTGATCGGCATCCCGGTGGTCGTCGCGGCGGTGCAGGAAACCACCGCCTTGGGCGCCGCCTATCTAGCCGGCATCCAAGCCGGCGTGTGGCGCTCGGCGGCGGATGTCGGTGCCTATTGGCAGTCCGCGCGCACCTTCGAGCCCGTAATCTCCCGCGATGAGGCGGCTGTGCGTCTGGCCCGCTGGCGCGAGGCGGTCTCACGCACGCGCGGATGGGTGTCGGCGATGGCGCCGGACAGTTGAGCTATCGTTGTCGTGCGAATGGCCGGTCTGGCCAAGGGTCGTTTCCGCGCGACTCGTGGCTGAACGGAAGGCGGTAAGTGTTACAGTTTTACCGTTTCACTAGAAGGGTATGAACTCCTCGCGGCCGGTTTCCTCGCCAATTTCCGCTGTGAGTTTTCCAATCCATTTCCGGTCTGAGTGAATCCGGCGTTCAGCTTCTTGATACAGAAGCGGATGTACTGCCTCCGCCCGGTTCTCCGTCCGCCTGCCTGTCGAAATGGTTAAAGAATAACCAAAAGCCGCCGAAACAACTCTGCGGACCGACATTTTCGGTGAACAGTGAAGGATGTACTTTGACCTTCAGTTGGAGTACGCGCTGCTCGCAGCGCATCACGCATGCGTTCGCGAAGGGCTGGCAGCTCTGGAGAAGCAAGATCAGCCACCCGGGAAATTTTAGGTCATCTAAGTTAGACAGAACTGTATAACAGATTTATTTTTTTGTGAAGTGCCGTCAATTTGGGCGAATAAGTGGTATACGGCCAAGAGTCATCTAATTCTAGTTAGCTAAAAAAAATGAATCATCATTCTGATGGTCTTCGAAATCTCGAAGTGGTCGATCAATATAGATCACTTGCGGATGGATATCTATTTGTTGCGATTAAGGCATGCGAAATTCTTGTTGCTGATCCATCGCAGGTTACATATTCACGATGCTCTGCTTGTTATTTCAATGCAAGGTTATCAGTAGAGCTATTTCTTAAGGCATTAATCCACAAACAACAGGGATCTGTAGATGTAAGCCATCATATTGAAAAGCTTCGTGATAGAGTTCTTATCCTATATCCAGAACTGACCGATATTTGGGATATTCCTTTTTGTACCGAATTTCTAGGGTTTTATGATTTGCAAAAAGCACAGGATCGCTTCCTAAAAGATTATCCTATTGACCAAGTGCTTCGTTATCCTACAAATAAATCGGGGAGTGTTTGGTCAGGAGTTATGATTATAGAACCCGGTACTTTTCTGCAGTTTCTTACAAAAATACAATCAGATTTTTTAAAAGTGTCCAGCAGCGTGTTTGGCTAACAAGTCGTTCAAGCTGACCGCGCTACGCGCGGCAGCTTAACTCCAGCGTTAGCTGGCCATGGAGAGTTCTATGCTTACTAACAAGCAAATCGAAGAAGCAAAGAAGACGACGCCGTACACTTACGACAATGACATTCTGCATGAGCACAACGACGGCATTCGAATGGCCTATGAATGGCTTGACGCCCAAACGAAAACCAAGGGCAAGACTGCGAGAACATATGCTCTGAAGCATATGATAGAGCGCTGGTGTGGCCGATACATTTCAACGTCTGACGTTGAGGTGGCAGCGCACATGCACCCGGAAATATGCGGCAAGTATCCTCACTTCAATATCAGCGCGCGTCTCACGCTTCCGTCAAAAAATCGCCTCGCCGGAATGAAGGAGGCATTCACTCAAGGCTATCACCTCAAGAACTCCGATGATCGCTATTCTAATGAGGAGTAGCCAGCCAACTATGTGCTCAACCGGACCGTCGGGGACATGTTACGTTCAAACCAATCCATCTCGGCACTCTGAAGCGTCCTCGTTGATTCGAGCCAGTCGGAAGTAGAGTTTCCGCACCGAAGGAGCTCTGCATGAAGAAGTCGAAGTTCAGTGAGGAACAGATCGTCCGGATCCTCAAGGAGATGGAGGCCGGCGCGAAGGTGGCCGAGACGTGCCGCAAGCACGGCATCAGCGAACCGACGTACTACGTGTGGAAGAACAGGTACGCCGGGATGGAGGTGTCGCAATTGCGGCACCTGAAGGACGTCGAGGCCGAACTGGCCCGGCTCAAGCGGATGTATGCCGACCTGGCGCTGGAGCACCACGCGCTGAAGGACGTCCTGTCGCGAAAAGGCTGAGCCAGGCACGGCGACTGGAGCTGAGCCTGGCGATGCAAACCCATCACGGTCTGAGTGCCCGGCGTGCCGACCGCGCGCTGGGCCTGTCGCGTTCGGCGCGGCACTACGCCCCGCGCCTGCGGGACGACACGGCGCTGATCGAGGCGATGGAGGCCCACCTGAAGGACAACCCCGGCCATGGTTTCGGTCTGCTGTTCGATCAGGCGCTGCGGCCGCAGGGCTTCGGCAAGACCCGCAGTTGGCGGGTTTACGTGACCATGAAGCTGAATCTGCCGCGCCGTGGCAAGCGGCGCCTGCCGGATCGCATCCGCGAGCCCTTGGCGATTCCCGGCCAGGCCAACCACACCTGGTCGGCCGACTTCATGGCCGATGCCCTGTGGTCCGGGCGGCGTTTCCGCACCTTCAACGTCAACGACGATTTCAACCGCGAATCGCTGCGCATCGAGATCGACACCAGTCTGCCGTCGCAACGGGTGATCCGGGCGCTGGACGAACGGGTGGAACTGCGCGGTGCGCCCCAACGCCTGCGCCTGGACAACGGTCCGGAGTTCATCAGCGCTGCGCTGCGGCAATGGGCCCAGCGGCACGATGTCGAGCTGCTGCACATCCAGCCGGGCAAGCCGACCCAGAACGCCTACATCGAACGCTTCAACCGGACCTACCGCACCGAGATCCTGGACCGCTACGTCTTCACCAGCCTGCACGAGGTCCGGCGCATGACCGAGGACTGGCGCCACCGCTACAACCACCAACGACCCCATCGCGCACTCGGCGGGCTCCCGCCCGTCGCCTACGCCATGGCATCATCAACCAACTCTACTTCCGGCTGACTCGGAAAAACGAGGACGCTTCAAAACTTCAGTCGGTATTGGATGGCCTGATTTTGAAGCACCAGGCCCGCCGGTGGGTCGAGCCCCAGGCAGGCACCCGGTAAGGATTCAAGCAGATACGGCGGCTAAAGTCCGAGACCAGAAGCCCCGCAGTGCGGGGCTTGGGTGGGGTGTTCTCAGCTAAAAAGCTAATCCCTAATTTCGTATCTCAAGCACTGAGCGAACCAGGGAGTGAAGACAGCGTTCTTTCCAGTGATCCGACGGGTCTTTTAAATTTTCCGCCGGCATGAATCAAAGCCTTCAGCACTGCTTTCCCGAAAATTGATTTCAGATCGTCAAGCGAAGCACCTATCAACTCATGCGTGTCAACCTCAATAGCAAGAGGGAGGTCTCCGTACTTTTTGTTGATCGCTTGGTAGCTAGGCTTGTCGTCATTTTTCAGCCCGTAGCGAACAGCAATAGTCACCCAGAAAAACGGCGCGCCTTCAAGGTAACCGGATTCGATCATTACCTTTTCAACGGCATCTCGAACCCAATCTAATGCCAGCCCGCTTTGCTTGTGAAGTCTTGTCTTAGTAAGCGAAACGCCAACGAGCCCTAACCTTCGATTGTGTGGAGGTTTTGCAATCATCGGTTTGTTTTGTTCCCTGGTAACGCATCATCCCCATACATCCGACGGAAACGTTCTATTACCCTTGTTTCGTAATCACGTGCAGACACCTTATCAGGGAGCGTCCTTCGAATTTCTGATGTATAGGTATCGCCAGTTTCTCTGGTTAACCTTCTAACTTGCTGTTCTGCTCTGATCGATGTCCCATCACCGACACGAGTCCCTTGTGCGCTTTCGCCGATTTTGTACGTCGAACCATCAGGACCTTTAACCCGGTAGACGTGTGTATCGCCGACATAATCCAAAGAGTTTTTATGTACTCCACTCTTTGCACCTCTCGCCCCATCTGCCGCGCGCTCGGCGGCTCTGGCCGCCTCCACCCCTCGCTCGACGGCCCGTGTTGCC